>JBGSVC010000190.1:0-8273 GCA_041753175.1 Planctomycetaceae bacterium | reverse complement strand
TGGCTGAACGTGATGCTGTTAAAGATCTCTTGGCGTGATCATTGATCACGGTTGGCAATATGATTTCAACATGGTCAGTGACATCTAATTTTGACTAACTTATCACAGGTCCACAAAAAAAGCCCAGCAAATGCTGGGCTTTTTTTGACAAGGTAGTCTGAGAATTATGTCATTACATAATTAGCGAACAAAAACCCCGAAGTTTCTTCCACCGAAGTAAACGCCGGGGTTGTAGCCTCGGTTGTAATAGCCGCCTCGGTATCCGTTGTTGCGGTATCCATAATTTTGATAACCGTATCCGCCACCGTAGTAGGATCGGTTATAGCCGTTGTACCCATTATAGCCGTTGTAGCCATAACCGCCTCGGTACCCACCACGCCATGTGGCTTCGGCGTTGTTGGTCATTGGCGTAAACATAAACATACACCCTAAAAGGGCAAAAGCCATCATGAAGCGTTTCATCTGATTATCTCCTCAATGTGAAAACGTCGATCAACCCTCAACAAAAAAGGGTGATCATAATTTTTGTCGAAGGAGTACAGTGAAAGTATTGTGCCATTCAGACATGGATTACTTTTTCGTTTCGTAAGTCTCTACAGGAGTTAGGCTTGGGATACAACCACCATATTGAATTACAGATGATACCGCAGTTCTGATCCGTTGGTTTATCTATCGGGGTGTCGGGTCAACAACCATGCAGTGCATAACAGACGACAAACAGCCCAACCAGTATTCCGAACTCGCTCAAAAAAGAGTGTAAATAATCGTCAAACCACCAGAGAGACTGACGGCTAACAATGAACCGTAGAGTAGTAGCGAAAGGACCAGAGGGATCAGCCACCACTTGCGATTGGTCATCAGAAATTGGAGAAACTCAAAGACAATCGCGTACCGTGAAGAAGAGTAAGGAGACTGATCGTAATTAATGGGGCATGTTTGCCAACTGGATATTGATTTTGAACTGCAGGAAAGAAATCGAGTGCCAAACAGGCGAGCGGCCCAGGCATAGGGAGTGATTAAGAAAAAGTAGATGATGAAAGCGCCCCAGTTGAGAATCACCCAGGCTGCCAACCAATTAACGCCGTCGAGCAATCGAGAAAGCAATGAGTGGCCAACGATGGGAATGAACAAGATCAGATTGACCATTAAAACTATGACGAGGAGAAGTTTCCACTCAAATGCAAATTGCCTGAGTGTGACGTAGAGGAGCAAATTGATGGCTATTGAAGCTTGGAGCATGGAACTGAGGGAGGGCGGAAACGGAATCTTGATGACGGATCTTTCCTGACGTTGTTTTTGAGAGGAGAGGACTTGAAATGCCAAGTCCTGAGTTGCAGCGTCGATGAGTCCTTGAGGTTGACGTGATCTCTCGACTAGAAAATGGCCAATCGCCAGGAGATCGAGATTGCTGGCCAAAAAACAGCGGATTGCATCCTGTGGTGTGCAAACGATGGGCTCACCGTTGACGTTGAAACTCGTGTTCAGGACGGCAGGACAACCAGTGAGTTGATGGAATGCTTTCAAGACTGCTGCAAATAGAGAATCATCTTGAGGGGAGACGGTTTGAAGTCGGGTGGTCATGTCGATGTGTGTGGTTGCCGCGAAGGAAGCAGCGTCCCGATGAGAGTCGGCTGTCAACAGCATCGAGGGTGAGTGAAAGTCTGGCGGGACTCGAAAATGGGAATGAACCTCGTTTTGAAGGATCGCCGCTGCAAACGGTCGGAAGGGTTCACGATGTTTGATGACCGCGTTGAGGCGATCGCGGATTTCCGATTGTCGAGGATCTGCAAGGATGCTGCGTGATCCTAGCGCGCGTGGTCCAAATTCCATGCGGTCTTGAAACCAGCCGACAAGTTTCTGTTCGGAGAGAGCCGAGGCGACAGTCTCGCATAACGCCTTGCTCGTTGTAGAAATATCATAGTCCAATCCGGCGGATTTCAAGGCGATTTCAATCTCTGAATCGAAGAAGGACGGTCCTAGAAGTGTCGATGATGGGTTGAGGTGGCGAGGTTGGTTAAGGTGTTGATGGTAGAGCCAGTAGGCAATCCCAAGAGCTCCACCTGCGTCTCCAGAAGCAGGTTGAATCCAGATCTGCTCAAACCCACTTTGTTCGAGGAGTCGCTGGTTGGCTTTGCAGTTGAGCGCGACTCCTCCCGCCATGACGAGTTGTTTGAGTTGTGTGGTTTGCTGGAGCTGGCGAGTGATCATGAGGAGAATATCTTCGATGACCGCCTGGATGGAAGCAGCGATGTCACGGTGTCGATCGGTCAGGGGTTCGTGCGGCTTCCTGGGGGGGCCGTGAAAAAGCTTGTGGAATGAGGGGCTGGTCATCGTCAGTTTTGATGTGAATGCGAAATGCCGCATGTTCAGATGAAACGAGCCGTCGGGATGGAGAGTGATCAAATGCTGAAGAATGGTATCGTGATAGGTCGGCTCGCCGAAGGGAGCCAGGCCCATGACTTTATATTCGCCATCGTTGACCTCAAAGCCGAGGTAGCTGGTGAATGCCGAATAGAGCAATCCGAGGGAATGAGGAAAGTGGATTTGGTCCAGCATCGTGATGGAGTTGCCACGACCAATGCCGCGCGTCGTGGTGGCCCATTCACCGACGCCATCTACTGTCAGGATAGCGGCTGATTCAAACGGTGACGGATAGAAAGCGCTGGCGGCGTGAGATTGATGATGTTGAGCCCAAAAAATGGGTGTTGTGTGCGAAAGTTTCAGTTGAGTACGAATGTGTTTGCGGACATCAAGTTTTCCAGAAATCCAGGCAGGCATGCCATAACGAAAAGAGGAATATCCAAAAGGGGCAGTATCGAGGTAGGTCGTCAGGAGGCGATCGAGTTTCAATGAAGGATTTTCATAAAAGCCAACCATGGTCAGGTCAGAAAGCTGGAGTCCAGTTTGATCCAGACAGTATTCAATTGCTTGAAGCGGAAAAGAGTGATCGTGTTTCATGCGAGAAAAGCGTTCCTGCTGGGCGGCTGCAAGAATTTTTCCATCCTGCAGGATCGCTGCTGCAGAGTCGTGATAGAATGCAGAGATGCCGAGGATGGCTGTCATGAAAACTTTTCGATTGTTGCGGGAGATGAATTTTTCTCCCGACTTGTGAAAGTGATCGTGGAAGAAGAGTGCTCGTTAAATGTAATTTACAGATGATCGAAGTCAGTACAACTAAGAGTCTTGAAACGGTGTGGCTATGTCTGTTGATAACGTGAAGACTTCGGATGATCAACCATCGACGAAGAAAGTCTGGTCAAAGAGGGAGATCCTCAAAGGGGTTATCTTTCGATATGTAGCGGTGGTGGCTTGGTTGTTGCCTCTGATTGCATTTGAGATTTTGCTGCGATTGATCGGATGGTCACCTGAGATCAGAATTGATGATGTGTATGCGGAAATCGCCGCCGAGCGACCGTTGTTTGTAGTCAACGAGGCCAAAACGCATTACGAAATTGCGCAAAACAGAAGAGTCTATTTTCGCCCAGAGAGTTTTCCAGTGGATAAGAATCCAGAGGAGTTTCGAATTTTTGTTCTGGGAGGGTCGACGGTGCAGGGGAGGCCGTATTCGATCGAGACGTCGCTGACGACGTGGCTGGAATTGTCTTTGAATTCAGCAGGTGATCATCGGAGGTATGAGGTTGTCAATTGTGGAGGGGTCTCGTATGCAACCAATCGATTGTTGCCGATTCTCAGCGAGGTCTTGAGATATCAAGCTGATTTAATTGTGATCATGACCGGACATAATGAGTTTTTAGAGGATAAAACCTACGAACGGGCACGCAAAGTTGCTCCTGCCATTCGATTGTTGAGTCAACAATTTTCACGTTTGAAATCTTTTGAGTGGCTTCAGACGCAAATGCACAAGGAGAAATTCCAAATAGAAGATCTGGTCGAGAAGTCTGCCGGGGAGGTCGATACCCTATTGGATCATGAAGGGGGCCTGGAACACTATACGCGTGATTCCACGTGGAAGAAACGGATTCCAGACGAGTTTCGCCTGAATTTGATGTCGATGGCTGTGTTGTGTGCGCAACAAAAAGTGCCTGTTGTGTTGGTCAATCCTTCGCGAAACTTGAAGGACTGCCCCCCCATACGATCGCAGACAAAGACGGTTCAAAACCTGGAGGAATCTGCTTTTTTAGACAGCTTGATGACACAAATACGCACTTCGAATGTTGATTCTCCTCAGGAAAAAATGGATCTTCTGCAGAAGCTGCTTGAATTGGATGCTGGAAATCCAGAAGCTCATTATCATATCGCACGTCTCTACGAACGCGGCTCTGCCTGGCCAGAGGCAGTACGTCATTATCGCGCTGCGTGTGATTGCGATGTATGTCCGCTGCGAATATTAACCTCGATGCAGGAGATCATCAAAGACGTTGCGAAGATCACCCGGTCGCCTTTGGTTGATATCGACGAGCGATTTTGCGAACTCAGCCCCCACGAACTTCCGGGCGAGAATCTGTTTGTCGACCATGTGCATCCCACGATTAACGGTCATCAAATTATCGGGACGATGCTGGCTGAAAAGCTTGTCGAATTAGATTTCGTCAAACCAATAACAGGCTGGGAGAGTCGCAGACAGAATGCGTTTGATCAACATTTCAAGACTTTGAGCGTGCTGTACTTTGAACAGGGGAAAATTCGCCTGGAGGGGCTACAGAAGTGGAGCCAGGGGCGACTGGAAAAGATTGAGAATCCGAAATTGATTCCATGATTGCTCTCGGTTTTCAACAAGCTCTCAACGTAACTTCCCGGATTTATCTGCCAAGCCTGTGTCGATCGCGTAGTCTGTCCATTCGTTGATCAAGTCCTGGAGACGTTGTGGATGCTCTTTGGCGAGGTCATGTGTTTCACAACGATCTTCGGAAAGATGATAAAGTTCCCAGGATTCAGGTTGAGGAAACTTCTTACCGATGACGGCTTTCCAGTCGCCTTTGATAATCGCACACGCAGAGTTGTGCTCAAAAAAGATCGACCGTGGTTCGAGGGGTTGTCCCTTGAGAACAGGGAATAGACTTTGTCCCTGCTCGGGCAGGAGCGTTCGATCCTGGAACGTCGTGGGATAATCTGCGCCGGCGACTTCTCTGAGCGTCGGCATGATATCCACCAGGTGTCCGGGCTGACGAACCCATGTCCCAGAATCCTTAATGACAGCGGGCCAATGCATGATGAAAGGCGTACAGATCCCGCCCTCATGTGTAAAGTGTTTATACATTCTGAAAGGAGTATTGCTCAGATTTGCCCAGGCGCTGCCGTAAGATGTATTGGATTGAAAACCACCCATCTGCTCAAGAGCCGGGCCGGTATGGAGTTCTGTTATCCCTTTACGACTGGCACCATCGAAACCATAGGGGCCCCATTCATAACAGCCACCGTTGTCACTGAGGAAAAGTATGAGTGTATTGTCGAGTTGCTGTGTCGCTTTAAGGTGGTCGACAATGTTTCCCATCCCCTGATCGATATGTTCAACCATCGCTGCAAAGAGTGCCATGCGTCGGGCAAGATCGGTTTGGCGTTCGGTGTCCAGATCGTTCCAGTGAGGATTGGGTTGGCCCGAATAGCCATTGGCAATGTCGTCACTATCAACCGGGACCAAAGAAAGATCAGTGAGCTTCCAGCGAGTCGAATCGATCAGTCCAAGTGATTGCATACGAGCGAAGCGTTGTTGACGGAGTTCATCCCAGCCTCGCAGATAGGTTTCCATATGTCGGTCTGCATCTTCAGGAGGAGCCTGCACGGGAAAATGAGGCGCAGAGTGTCCCAGAAATACAAACCAGGGAGTCTTTGATTCTTGACCCTGTTTAATAAATTCGACGGCATATTGATTGAAGACATCCGTGGCGTAGAACTCTCCCTGAGGAGGATCGATCTCTTTTTCTCTGTCATCAGGAAGACGATCGTAGGCCCGGGCATCCCATTGATCTTGAGCATAGCCATTTGCAAAACCATAAAATTCGTCGAAGCCACGCTCGATGGGTCCAGTTTCCGGATGGAGATGCCACTTGCCGACGTAATAACACTGATATCCAGCGGGCTTGAGAACTTCGGCAAGGCTGACACATTGCTCATTAAGTCGCCCCAGGAACGCAGGACCACGCTTTGGAGAGGGTTTCGGAGTCGTGAAACTCGCGATACCGGTTTGCGGAGGATAAAGGCCCGTCATCAACGACGCCCGACTCGGGCAGCAGCGCGCAGAGTTATAGAACGATTCGAATCGCAGCCCTTGATGAGCGAGGGCGTCAATATGAGGAGTTTGTATTTCGCTGCCGTAGCAACTCAAGTCGCTGTAGCCCAGATCATCTGCCAGGACGAGGAGAATATTGGGTTTTTCGGCGGCTGAAATTGACAGGCTGCTGAAAAAGAACAGTGCCCCAATCAGAGCGAAACTTAGCACAATTGGCTGTGGCACGGCGAAGATCTCCCAAGCAGACGTTCGAAAACTATTGGCTTGCAAATGAGGCAAGATTATTTGATGTGAGCTTAACAGATGAAGCTGCCAAATGGAAACTGGGCTCAATTTCTGGTCGTCGCGGCTGAGCAGAAGTCAGTTTAGTTAATTGTCGTTCGAAGCTGTGGCTTCAGGAAATCGAATGAAAATTTGAAAAATAATTCAATGACATAGACAAATGAGTCTCTGATCAGTCATCTATGATGTTATGGAGCTTTTTGATATCCGAGAGTTTGACGCCTTACTGCGATGTCGTGTCCGGCATTTGGCACAGGATGGAATTCCGGCTTTGGGAGCAGTTTATGAATTGGTCGGAGCGCGGATCGTGCGCTATGCACGAGCGATTGTCAGACGTAGTGACGATGCTGAAGATGTGCTCCAAGCCACGTTACTTCAGTTGCTGAAATATCCGGAGTCGATTGTGAGGGTGGAGCACCCCTGGGCTTATTTGCTGAAAATTGCGCGTCATCAAGCTTACGAATCGTTAAAGAACCGCCACAGATGCATCGTACCTGAATCGATGAAGACTCCAGAGTTGAATATTCCTGATATGCATTGGCAAGTCGATTTGCAAGATGCGGTCAGTGTGGCTCTTGAACATTTGCCCGGGGACCAGCGTGAGGTGATCGTGCTCAAGATTTAGGAAGGACTGACTTTTTTGGAAATTGCGGATGTTCTGGAAACGCCTGCCAATACGGTTGCGAGTCGGTATCGATATGGGATCGACAAACTCAAGACACTCTTGAGTGACCATGGATATGACTTGACTGCCAGTTTGCGATCGCGAGGTCAACTATAATGAAAGATCAAGAAGATATCCTGCTGGAAGAACTGATTGCCTCGGTCGGCCAAAGAGAATTATTGCGACCCTTTCAGCGGGAGTTGAAGACGCGTCGGATTGCCCATGAACTTCGCGAACATCATCGTCGTCGACGCTGGACGATTTTAGGAAGCCTGCTCGTCATCGCCTGCACCGCGTTTCAAGGAGTGCGTTCGGAGATTTCTGACCGTGTGAACATGGCAGAAGCGTCGCGGACCCAGAGTGAATCGATCTCGGGTATCTTTGTGTTGAAGGCTGGCAAGCAGGAACTCGCCTGTCGGTGTGAGCATATTGGGACATGGGAGCATGTTGACGTCGTCATCCGGCAGCGTCAGTTCTGGGCGAAGAGTTTGGGAGCTGTTCCGATCGGTAGTTAAATGAAGGATACGTTCTGCAGGCGAAAAGGTAGAAACGTTTCAGGTATTTGAATTTCAATATGGTCTCAAGTGCGCTCTGAGGAGAGGTGGATTGAGTGGAACTGGAGTCATGGTTTCAGCAACATTGCCCGCGTGGGCTCTCGTGGGAGAAAGCGGATTCGGTTCCGCTGTTAGTTGAAGTAATCCTGAAGACGTCGCGCTTGATCGGTGCCAGCGATGTGCATTTGCGTCCAACACCATTAGGCATGGAGATGCGCTATCGGATCGATGGGGTGATTCATGAGGTGACACGCTTTCCAGATGTGATCTGCAAAAATATTGTTGCAAGGCTTAAGGTGCTCGCTGGCCTGCTCACCTACCGTGTCGACGCTCCTCAGGAAGGACGCCTCCTTTCAACGTCGGCTCACGAGGAGGTACGGATCAGTGTTTTTCCGACGCTTCACGGCGAGAAAGTTGTCGTGAGGCTCTTTGCATCATCGGGACGCTATCAGACAATCGAACAATTGCAGTTGCCAGAAGATATTGAAGCGACTCTAAAAGCCAAACTGGGGGAAACGAGCGGTGTGATTTTATTGACAGGACCAGCCGGGAGCGGAAAAACTACGACAATTTATGCCGCTTTACG
>JBGSVC010000189.1:0-2534 GCA_041753175.1 Planctomycetaceae bacterium | reverse complement strand
TTCAGCGGAGGGCACCCTGGCAGCGGCTCAGATCAATCTGGGTTATTGCACAATCAAGGCCCCCGTTGACGGCAAACTGGGGCTCTATCTGGTGGATGCGGGCAATCTCGTGAGTGCCAATCAGACAGAAATCATCAACGTCCAGACCATCGATCCGATCTACGTGAAGTTCACAATTTCGGAAAACGACTTCGACCGGGTGAGGGGCTTTTTCTCCAATGGAGAACTTCCCGTTGAAGTGAATGTGCCAGGAGCACCGGATAACACGATCTCCGGCAAACTGACCTTTCTGAACAATAACATCGCCAGCGATACCGGCACACTCATGCTCGAAGCCACTTTCCCCAACCCGGAGACCAGGCTGTGGCCCGGTCTCTTCGTCAACGTGAAGCTTGTTCTTACCACGCTCAAAGCGGCCATCGTCATTCCGTCTCCCTGCGTTTTGGTCGGCCAGCAGGGTCCCTACGTCTTTGTCATCGCTGAGGACAACACGGTCACCCAGCGAAACGTTACAATCGGCCAGCAACATAAGGGGCTCACCGTTGTCAGTGAGGGTGTTGCTGATGGAGACCGCGTTGTGACTGCGGGGCAGCTCGGGCTGGTTACTGGAAAAAAAGTCACGCCGGCTCCTTGGCAGCCTGCATCATCCGCTCAATGAGTGGCATTCCATTCCGTGGAATTTTTCTGCACATGCTGAAATGAACCTCTCCGAGCCGTTTATCCGCAGGCCGGTCATGACGACGCTTTGCGCGCTCTCAATGGCCGTGCTTGGTGCCGTGTCCTATTTTTTACTGCCTGTGAGCGACCTTCCGGATGTTGCGTATCCGGTGATCTCGGTCTCCACGAGTTATCCGGGGGCCAGCCCCCAGATCATGGCCAACAACGTCTCAACTCCTCTTGAGATTCAGATGATGCAGATTGAGGGCCTTAATCTCATCACGTCACGCAACCAGGAGGGCACCAGCAACATCATTCTGCAGTTTGTTCTCGGCAAGGATATGGGCCAGGCGGAGGCAGAGGTCGAAGCCGCCATTCAGAGGGCCATGGGCAACCTGCCGAGCGACCTTCCTGCACCGCCGAGTTTCGAAACCACCAACCCGAATACGCAACCGATCGTCTACATAACCGTGGCAACAGACACGCTTACGATGGGTGACCTTTACGACTATGCGAATAACATGATCGCCCAGCGGATGATGATGCTTGAAGGCGTTTCCAATGCCCAGGTGTATGGTTCGCCGCGGGCGGTATGCGTACGGATGGATGCCAAAGCACTGGCCGCCCGCAGCTTGACTGTGGTGGACGTCGCAAACGCCGTGAAAGCGGCGAATGTCTTCACCCCCGGAGGAGTCATCTACGGCAATTCCCAGCAGTATATCATCAATCCCAAGGGACAGCTCCTTGAAGCCGACGCATACAACGAAATCATTGTCCGCTACCAGAATGGGGCACCCGTCCGCCTCCGGGATGTCGCCATCACGGAAAACGGGGTTCAAAACCAATACCTCAACATCGATTTCTGGACGAGCTGGATGCCGCCCAAGTCCTCGGTGCTGGCTGTCGCTGTAACACCCGCACCGGGTGCCAACGATGTTCAGGTCGCACAGGCGGTCCGCAAGACCCTGGCAGAACTTCAAGAGTCCCTGCCTGCGTCCATCGAGTCCTACGTGAATTATGATCGATCGATTCAGATCGTGGAGAGCATTGATGACGTCAAACTCACCATCCTCATCGCATTCGCTCTGGTGGTGCTTGTGGTCTTTATCTTTCTCGGCAGGGTCCGGGAGACCGTGATCCCGCTTGTGGCGCTGCCGCTTGCAATGCTGGGGACTTTTGCCCTCATGCTCGTCCTTGGCTACAGCCTCGATAATCTTTCCCTGATGGCGCTTACCCTTGCGGTGGGGCTTTTGGTGGATGATGCGGTGGTCGTGCTCGAAAACACGGTTCGTCACCTCGACCAAGGGAAGCCTCCGACGCTGGCGGCCTTGCTCGGTGCGAAAGAAATCAGTTTCACGGTTCTGTCGATGACGCTCTCCCTCTCTGCAATCTTCATACCGATCGTTTTTATGCCGGGGCTCATAGGACGCATGTTCCATGAGATGGCGATCACGATTGTTATCGCGATCGTTCTCTCAGGGGTCGTTGCCATCTGCATCTCTCCGATGATTTGCGCGCGGCTTCTCCGGCAGTCCCGGAGCGAGAACACCTTTCAGAGGATTTTCAACCGTGGCTTCGGAGCCTTCAGGGAAAGCTACCGCAGGGCGCTGCAATGGACGATGGACAGACACCTGTTGGCCTTTGCGGTTTGGGTTGCATCCCTTGCTGGCACGATCTGGCTCTTCGTGGTTGTTCCCAAGGGATTCCTTCCTGTGGGCGACAGCGGGATGATTCGCGGAGTTTATATGGCGGCCGAGGGAACCTCGCCGGCCCAAATGCAGGAATACCAAAGCCGGTTGATGAAAATTTTTGAATCGATTCCCGGTGTGGACCAGTCGATCGTGGTCACCGGCTTGCAGAACAGCCAGATGACGATG
>JBGSVC010000188.1:0-2187 GCA_041753175.1 Planctomycetaceae bacterium | reverse complement strand
TGGGAATACCGTTGACGTCTCTTGGAGGTCCAAATTGGTTTGAATGGAGCACTTTTATGACTTGGGAGCCGGGATTCTGGACGGCTGCGAAACCGTTCATCACAGTGGCCAGCCTGATCCTGCTGTGGACGTTGGAATCATGGGTACCCATGCTGCAACGACGGCATCGCTGGCGTCATGGATGGCGAAACGTTCAAATCGCCATGATCAATACCTTGGCTTTGCTGCTGCTGTTTGGCGGATTAACGGTTTGGCTGGCCAATTGGACTCAGCAGCGCAACTTGGGGCTGTTGAACTGGCTGACCGACTCGCCGACAGTCCATCTGATCCTCGCCTTAGTCACTTTGGACCTGTGGCTGTACACTTGGCATCGAATGAACCATCTGATTCCCTGGCTCTGGCGTTTTCATCGCATGCACCATTCGGATCCCGAGATGGACGTTACGACTGCGACTCGGTTCCATCTGGGCGAACACCTCACTGGTGCCACATTGCGACTGGCACTTGTGCCGATGTTTGGAATCACACTGCTGGAATTGCTCGTTTATGAAACGCTGGTCGTCTCAGTGACGATGCTGCATCACGCGAACATTTCCCTGGGGCGGTACGATCGCTTCTTAAGGTGGATGATCGTCACGCCGGGCATGCATCAGATTCACCACTCGCGATTGCGCCGCGAGACGGACTCGAACTATTCTGTTGTTCTATCGATCTGGGATCGCCTTGCTGGCAGCTACGTGCACAGTCACGCTGGTGAACACCGCTCGCTGGGGCTGGATGAGTTTCGTGACGATCGATGGCAAACGGTCTTTGGTATGCTGCGAACTCCCTGGGCCGAAGATCACACATCAGCAGTCCGGCATGTCGAGGTGCAGCAGGCAACACCCGAAGTCGAGGGATCGCATTTCATTTCGGAGGCACTGCCGGCACGCGTCACGGTCGATCCGATAGAGCGCTGATCGCCCAGCTTTCTCCACAGCGACAAGTTCCGCATGACGCAAGACCTGCAGATGATGGGATGTATTGGTGATGCTGCGCCCAATGCGTTTGGCGATGTCGGTCACCGACTGGGGCGAGTCAAAGATGCATTGAAGAATTCTGATTCGCAGTGGGTCAGCCAAGGCTTTCATCCAGACGACACACTGTTGCTTTGAGGGAAGGGGCATTTTGCTCATGAGAAATTCCTCGGGGATGAACTGAACAATCCCGAATATTTTGTCAGCGAAAACTCTAATTCTGCGTGAAGTGTTTCACAGTTGTGAAAACGCGTTGGAGTTATGTTCTCATCGTCTCATGAACTTGAGAATAAAAGCCCCGACATTCAGGAGAACTTCCCATGAAAATGCACGTCCGTATGCGAGTTGGTAGTCAAGGAGGATCAGAGCGGATTGGCTTCACGCTCATTGAACTGCTGGTTGTCATCGCGATCATCGCTGTACTCGTAGCCCTGTTGCTACCTGCCGTCCAACAGGCCCGTGAGGCGGCTCGATTGTCGCAGTGCAAGAATAATCTTCATCAGCTTGTCTTAGCCGCGCACAATCATGAGTCCACCTTCGGTCGTCTGCCTGTAGGTTTGGAAGTCGCGCAGGCAGGACCGCCACGAAATCTTTACAATGCGAGCTTGTTTCGAGGTACAAACGATTCCGGAAAGCCAGAGATTGGGCCGAACTGGGCAATTAAGCTGCTGCCATTCGTCGAGCAGTCGGCGCTATCCGATTCTGTTGATTTGAAGCAGTATTTGCTAACTGATGGCACTGATCAGGCTTGGCGGACTCTTGGTGAAGCGACCGTACCGGTCTTTACCTGTCCATCAGACCCGAACACGAGCGTCCCCTTCGAATACGATGGTCGTCAGTGGGGGCGAGGGAATTACGCTGCCAACGCCGGGCCGGCCTGGTACACCTGGTCCGTTGGAGAGAAGACATGGGCGGGAAGTTTTGAGGATGATGGAAGTCCTGTGCCGACCTGGTACCAGGGTGCAGGGTGGGCTCCAGCACAGACAAGCGGCGTTGCGGCTCCTGTCATGGCAATCAACTACGGCGCCAAGCTGAGAGACATTCAGGACGGGCTTTCCAGCACCGTGATGTTCGGAGAGGTTCGAGCTGGGGTGACAGCTCGTGACCTGCGTGGCACGTGGGCGTTGGGTGTAGCTGGCGCGAGCATCATTGCCGCTGGCTCGATCGGCGA
>JBGSVC010000187.1:0-2346 GCA_041753175.1 Planctomycetaceae bacterium | reverse complement strand
GTCGTCCTGGTTACCAATAGAGACGACCAGATGCCCACCCTGTTGGACCCACCGTTTTAACGCCTTGTTGGCGAGTTCGGTAACGTCGTATTTCTGCGCAATAACGACCGCGTGCAGCATCTGATAGTTGACCGGATCGATACTGAATTGATCCGATGAAGAAAGAGAAATAACCTGCGGAATGGCTGCTAAGCGTGCTGCATAATCCTCTCGACTGTAATCAAAACCGGCGGGGTCTCCATACGTGATGATCAAAGGACGATCCTGCCGGATCACTTCAAAATCAACGCCCGCTCGCAGACGCTTCCTGTAGACCACCGATTGATCATCAGAGGAGAGTTCAATAGAAACGGGACTGAGCAGGTCGCCAATCTTGAAATGCCCGACAACTTTGATGCTTTCCGCTTGTGTTTCCACTTTCGGAGTTTGTCTAAAAATAACGTCATGCCCCCAGGCATCATGGGTTGTTATCGTTAACACCGGGTCAGTCAACTGACTGGTTCCCGGCAATGCCAACTGCACCTGATTCCAAAACCCCACCTTACAAATATTCTCCCAACCTAAGACCACTTCCGAAGTCGATGTATCGCTGGGAGCAACCGATTCTTGAGCACACACAGGAATAACGACAGCAAAAAAAAGCATCGCAAAACACAGCAGGAATAAGCCAAATTGCCCTTTGTTTGTCTTCAAGTAAACCCGTCCTGGATGATTTGCAAAACGTTCGCGCAGAATTTCGATAAGTTTTATGATCACGGCATCAGATTTCATAGAGGGACGCTGCTTGACAATACGCATGCCAGTACCAAAGGTGACGATCGCGGGTGCATCAATGGAAAGGGCTAGGATCTCTGGATGCTCTCAAATACTTGGAACATGCTCGTGTAAATTCGCATGTTTCGTAGTTTCAGACTTCGACTGTTACCTTGTCCTGCTTTTCACGAAGTAGGCGAAACGTCGACTTGGTCGGGGCAACAATACAACCGTTGTCTCCAATAATCATATCGAACCGAAGCGATCCATGTCAGTCAACAGCCTTATGTTGTGTCATAAATTAACGAGGTGTCCACGTTGTACCAGCATCAATCCCGCCCCTTCACACATTCTTCCACGAACGCTGCCGTTTGTTCCAGAACTTCCATTGTGATGGTGTGTCCTTGAGGAAACTTCACAAATTGAGCAGGTAAGCCGCTGCTTTTCAATAGATCATGCAGTTCGACGGCCAAATCATAAGGCAAGACTTGATCAAACATCCCATGTGACTGAATAACTGGAAGTTTCACATGTTTCTGCGCCCCTAGAGTCCACCGGTCGACCGACAATAACGTCCCCGACCAGACAATTAGACCACCGTAGGATTCCGTTGAAGTCAAAGCAAGTTCCGTACTGAGCATCGAACCTTGCGAAAATCCTCCCACAATGCATTCCTGAGAGGAGAGTTGAAGTTCTGAAGCCAGTTGCGAAATCGATTCTTTCAGTCGATCTCGCATTTCAAACAGGCCTTCGGGAATTAAATGTTTAAGGTCAGAAAAATCACCTGATTCGACAGCATTTTGCAGATCTTGGAAGCGAATCGGCCACCACGCCCTGGCGTCATAGCCATATTCTTTCATCACGATGGGGGCAGCAGGCATCATCATGGCAACATGGTCGTCTATAACGCTGGAGATTTCCTTGAGTTCCTCTGCCAATCCCACCATGTCGTTTCCCGGTGCTCCAAAGCCATGACACAAGCTCAAAAGAGCCTTGGCTTCTCCTCGTGGTAAGCGGACCACGCAGTCGAGCGAACCGATCGTACGTCGTTCTAATCCCATCGTATTCTCTTTTATATCCCAAATTTTTTGAATTCTGATGTCTTGGCTCAGCTCTAATTTCAGGATGCCATTCTAACAAGATTATAAAGTGGCTAACACTGAAAGAGCAGTGAAGTCATGGTGATGACATTGCAATGGCGTGTTTTATCACAATGACGACACTCGTGAAGCATGCCGGAAGCTTTAGGGAAATCGCATCTCTATGCCATAAAAACACTTGCGTCATTATCGGTGGTAATGTCCGCATGTTGGCACTTCAATTGCGATTAGTCTGCAGTATCAACAACACCTGTCACTTCCTTAAACATTTTTCCAAGGGACACACGATGATCACTCACATTATTCCACACACTGTTGCCGCCGCCGTCATCTTGACAACTCAACTCGTCTTCGCTGCTGACTACCGCGTTCTGGAAAACCACTCCTACGAACTGGCAGGCCAAGTCAAAGACTTGAAATGGGCCGCTGAAGATGTCTTGGGTCGTCATCCCAGCGGACGCTCGATTTTCCGTGAAATTGCCCATGTCAGAGC
>JBGSVC010000186.1:0-2067 GCA_041753175.1 Planctomycetaceae bacterium | reverse complement strand
AGAGATCGATCACGCGGAGGCATCTGATTTCCCGATTGATTTGATCGTGGACAAACCTCTCAACCAGGAAGCTCACTAAACCAGACGTTTTGCGTTTGCGTTCGATTGAATGGGAACGTCATCGATACAAACGCATGGCATGCTTGAGAGTTTGAGGATCTTCTGTTTCCAGGCGTGTCAGAAATGCCTCTGCTTTAGCGACCGCTTCGGGTGATGCTCCCTGCCCCCCATCGGCCCCTGCTTTTTGGCATTGAATGAAAAAGCCTGCGATTGATTTTTTCACTGAAGGTAAATCAAAGTCTTCTTTTCCGTACATGGCGATCAATCTGTCTGAGACGTCCCAATCGTTCCAGCGGGCCAGATCAAGGACGGCTAGATCTGCCATATCAGGACGTTCCAAAAACAAACGCATGGCCTCTTTGACGCGCAACTTGGGAAGTTGGGCTTCGGTGGCGTAGTCCCAGGTGAAACGCAATGCCTGCATGGCTGCATAAATTTCACTGAAGGGGACTTCTGGTTGTCCTTCGGGCTGCTTTTTGATTTTGGTCTCTTCCAAGACTTTCAATCCGCGATCTCCAGTCAATAGAAGATAACCGGCCATAACGCCGTCAATTCCAATGCGAAAGTCACCTGTTTTTTCAGCGACCATTTTCTCCATCAACGCCGCGTCTTCCGGGCCTCCACACAGGCCTAGTAGCAAGCCGTAGAAGCCCAGGCGTGTAACAGGAGTGTTGGGGTCCGTCACGTAGCCGCGGATTTTGGAAGAGTCAATCCGGGGAGATAACGAGACGACTTGTTCATACGGCGCGATTGCAAACTCGGCGTAGGCATCGTCTGCAACGACAGGGTCTTTTGACTCCAGATAACTGAGGAAATACTCCAGCCGATCAATCGGATTGACTTCCAGCGAGGGAAGTTTATCGATGTAAGTGACTGCTTCGGGCGTGATGGGAAGAGGACTGCTCCACAGAAAATCATCTTGAGGTTGGGTCGAAAAAGGCTGTGTGATTTGAGCTGCGGTTTCGCTGATCTGGGTGCCGGTCAGAATTGCCAGATCGCCGGGCTTCCCCTCCTGATAGCGATTGAGACGGATTTCGTCGCCGGGTTTGAATTTTGAGTGAGACGGGTTGGATTGAACTTTGGTAATGACATAGACGGTGTTCCCAAAATGGCTTCCATCTTCGGCTGGCATTTCCGCGATTTTGTATTCAGCGATGACGGTAACATCTGCTTGCGCCATCTGTTCGGTTAAGGTCATGGTGGGGACTCCGCAAAATGGGCAGGCCATTGCAGCGGAGTTATTTATCCACAATAGTAGAGCCAACATGAGCAAGCGAAGCGGGGGAAGGTGAGTCTTCATCAGGAAATTCCTCTCGGAATGGAGAGTTAAGTTGTCGAGAGTCAGGTTAGCGGGTGATGACTTGTGCCTGATCGATGCGATAAAGTTCATATATCGTATTATCGTCAATATAAGGATCAATATGAAATATGCCGACGACGTCAAAAGGACGATTGGCAATATAGGATGTCGTCGTTCCCGGTTTCATTTCGATACCGATGAGATCGTAGACTTTGGGGTTACGACCAAAACAGCAGATTTGATTATCTCGAGCGAGCTGAAAGAACTTGATGCCCTCTTCCTGGGGGGGTGGATACATGAATCCGCGAATACGAACCCGCTGCCCGTCTAATGCACTGAGCCATTGGGGAAAATAGTTGACTGCGTCGACGGGAACTTCTTCCATATTCAAGACCATGAGGAGGTCGAGGTCATCATAGGTGACGCGGAGTGCCTTGTCCTGTCCTTCGGGAACAAACGACTTTTGAGGGATCAGGATTTCATAGGCCTTGGAGACAGCAGGGATCGTCGTGGGTTCTGGAGTTGAGGCTGGCGCGGGATTATCTGCGGAAGTATCCGGGCTGGTGGTCGAGTGAGTGGGCGTTAAAGGCTGCACACCATCAGATGGTTGCGAAGCGAACACTGGGGTCGAGAGATGCTCGGTTGTCGTCGTTGGTGAAACGTTGTCGGGAAAACTTACGATCTCGGAGGTCGTTGTCAGTTCATTC
>JBGSVC010000185.1:0-4113 GCA_041753175.1 Planctomycetaceae bacterium | reverse complement strand
GAGTGCCTGTCTGGCCCAGTTCCGGGCGAACTCCAATGGGTCGACCTACGATGATACTTACAACAACAAAGTCAACGGATTTTTCAGCTCTCGAATTACGGATGGTCTCCCTGAGATCAACAGTATCTATACCGTTTTAGCCCCGAACAGTCCCTCCTGCTCAGCGGGCTCAATTGGTTTGGGGGCTGCTTCCAATTTCTCGATGGTGTCAGCTTCGAGTTATCACCGTGGGGGAGCTCAGGTTGTGATGGCTGATGGAGCTGTGCGCTTTATTTCTGAAAACATTGACACTGGAAATATTGCAAGCAGAACCTATCTGGGTGCTCCAAGCCCCTATGGGGTTTGGGGTGCTTTGGGGACCAGGGCCGGCGGTGAAGTCGTCGGCGAATTCTAACAGTTAGTTGAACATGATCTTCAATTGGATTTCAGCTAACCCAATCGTCTCAAGGCGGGCCTTGATGATTTTTCCATCCGTACTTCAGCAGCCCGTTAAGAGAGCGTGGGCTGCTGATGGTGCTACCTTTGGCAACCAATCGAGTAAGCTGGAGTGTTCTATTATCCATGAAGATCATTCTAGAACGATGATTTCAACAGTGAACCTGGAGTCATTCATCCGGCATTCATGAATCCGATTAAAAACAATCGCCTGACTTTTGGCTGAGAACTTTTCATCAGCCATCGGTCGAAACAGAGGTCAACAATTAACGCTCATCACTGGGAAGAAAATAGCATGCGTGCGCTCCACATTTTCATAGCATGCCTGGTCCTTGCGTTGCTGGCAGGGTGTCAGGAGAAATCGAATCGATTGCCTGTTTACAAAGCCTCTGGGGTTTTGAAGTATCGAGACAAGCCATTGGACCGAGCGACGGTGAGCTTGTATTGTCCGGCAAATGGTGCGACCTCTTATTCCATGACCAATCCGAATGGTGAATTTGTGTTATCGACCTACGAGACAGGTGATGGAGCACCGGAGGGAGAGTATATTGTGACGGTGACAAAGATGACGGAGAATGACGACGATGGCTCTTACATTGATGAGAATGGCGATATACACGAAAAGCGTGGTGGAGGTGGTGGTGGTATCCGTTCATTGATACCAGAGAAATACAGTAATCAGGAACTCTCGGAACTGCGGTTTACGATCACGCCGGAAGGTCCTAACAATGTGGAGCTGAACTTGCAGTGATCGATGTTTTGCATTCAGAGATGCCGCTTCCTCATTAGTTCATCTTGATAATAGTCATCGAATCAAGCCTGTAACAGACAATCTCATGTCTGTCACAGGCTTTTGTTTTGAAGAGGCAGAGGTTGAGAATTGAAGATGGTGGAGTATCGATTGCAAACTACAGATCGACTGGGATTTCGTTGCGGGCAGATGCGACGATGGCGTCACAGACGCGCTGGACATTGAGGGAAAGTTCTGGCCAGGAATGGTTGAGATGACCTGAGCGGATTGTGCTGCAGAAATTGTTGATCATGCTTACGATTTGATTGGTGACGGGGAGTTCGTGTGCCTGGCCTTTGCCTTCACCATCGTGGAGCCAGAAGCGATGGGTGTTGAGGTGTGGATGCGGGAGGACAAAGTCGTCGCAGACAAGTGTTTTTTGAGTTCCGCAAACTTCGAGCCATTGTCTTTTGACGGTGTCGAAGCCGTTATCGAAACTGGCCATGCGGTTGTTGCTAAACCACATGAGAGCCGAGAGGTTCATGTCTACATCATTAAAATGTCGAGCAGTCGCCCAGACGCGTTGAGGAAGCTCACCAAACGCCAGAAGAGTGGCACCGACATTGTACCATCCGAGGTCATACAGAGAGCCACCACCATGTTCTCGAACGAGGCGGTATTCGTTTTCGGGGTTTGGTCTTTGAGGCCAGCAGAATGTGAATGCAGAAGTGACACGTCTGAGTTCGCCGAGGGTGTTGTTGTGGATCAACTCAAGCATGGCCTGTTTGCGAGGGTGATGATGCCACATGACGCCATCCATGAGTTGCACGCCGTGTTGCTGGCAGGCATGCCACATTTCCTGGGACTGTGAATAGTTGAGAGCCAGCGGTTTTTCACAGAGGACGTGTTTTTTATGTTCGGCGGCTTTGATCGTCCATTCATGGTGAAAGGATGGGGGGAGGGGGATATAAACGGCATCGATTTGAGGATCTTCAAGCAAGGCTTCGTAGCTGTTGTAGATTTTGGGGACAGCATATTGGGTGGCCCATTGCTGTGCACGTTCGGTTGAGCGAGAGGCGATGGCTGACAGTTCGGTTTGATCGGCGGCCTGAATGGCTGGTGCCACTTTCGCGGTGATCCTTGCAGCTCCCAAAGTCCCCCAGTGGATGACACGATTGTTGTCTGGCGTCATGATATGTCCTGAAATTGCAGATTGCGGGCGTGTCTTATTGAAAAATATTACGATGCGCCAGCATAGCTGAAAGCGAGCGTTGCGTCATCCGTTTTTGGGGTGGGATTCAATTAAGCGCGTGATCTCTTTACGAAGTTCACGCAGTTGAAAGGGATGAACGAGCATGCTGATGCGGTCGTGCTCGAGTTCTTCGGGGGGGATCAGATCTTTTTGCCTGGGTTTGACAATGAGGACAACATTAGAATTGCCTTCGACGGCGATTTGACGCGTTCGTCGGAAGACGGCGAGGAGTTTCTCCTGATAGCCATCGCCGGAAACGATCAGACAGTCGGGCGTGGTCAAGAACATATTCGCGATGGCGTCGTTGAGATCGCGGAAGGTGTTGCAGGCAAATCCTCTGCTTTCGAGATAACTTTCGATGAGATTTTGTTCTTTGTCGCGAGGTTCGATAATCATGACAACAGGTTTGGAATCGGGTTTGTCGATTTCCGGGGAGCTATCGGAATCGACTGGTTTGGGTTTGATGGCGGAATTGTTGGCAGGAGACGTATGGAGTTCAGCGACGGGGTTCGTGGTCAGATAGCGTATGAGGTCGTTGATGATTTCCCCAGCCGTTTGATAGCGTTCAACGGGATTGAGGTGCATCAAGCGATCGACCATATAAGTGACTTGACGGGGCAAATCGGGATGCATTTCGGAGAGTGGTCTGACGTTGCGGTAGCGGGCAATTTGCTTGCGTTCGAGGCGATCACGGGTGCGTGCGTATGGGGGACGTCCGGTGAGGAGTTCGTAAAAAATCGTGCCGAGGAAATAGAGGTCGCTGCGCGGATCGTTGCGGGGGGCGCCGGTATTTTTTTCAAGCGTTGAATATTCGATGGCTTGTTGAAATTTTTCGTCTTCGATGTTTTTGAATTTGGTTTCGTCGACTGCGAGTCCGAAGTCGATGAGTCGGGCGATGCCTTTGGAACTCATCAGGACGTTGGTGGATTTGAGGTCACGATGAGTACATCCCAGGCTGACGGCATATTCGAGACCGCGCGCGATGTCGAGGATGGTGCGGCAGGCTTCAGAGGGGCTCAGTTGCTTGCGAATTTTGATAAAGTCTTTGAGGTTTCCGCCTTCGACGAATTCCATCGTGCGTTTTTGTTTCCTGGCAAACATTCCCTTACAGATGTCTTTACCTTGCTCAGTATGGGTTGTTAATTTGAATTATTGTCATCACAATAGCGCCGCTTGATACGAAATCTGAATGACTGCAGTGAGCCTTTTCGCGTTTTTGTTAAACATGTCTACTGCCAGTTGAGCATGGCCATCATCTCAACCATCGTGGCGGCCACACTCCTCTTCGACCTGATTCGGAAAACCCTCCCCCCCGATGGAAATTGATGCGTTCAAAGCGTTGATGAAGGATCTGATCCGATATCAACTCGCTAGCAAAGAGCAGATTCAAAGCTGCCTGAAGTCCATAAAAAAAGGGGATTCCATGGGAATCGACCTGCTGGACACGCTTCAAAAACGCGACATCCTCACCCCCTATCAGGTCGAAAGAATCAAACAACTCGATTTCGCCGGAGTCGTTCTTGGCGGTAACAAACTACTCTATCTAAACTCCTCAGGCAGTTTCGCCCGCGTCTATCGTGCCTCAGATCCAGACGGAAAAATTATCGCCGTCAAAGTCCTGAGAAATCGCTGGGCCACCGACGAAGAAACCGTCGAACTCTTCCGCAAAGAGGCTGAACTCGGGATTAAACTCAAA
>JBGSVC010000184.1:0-2364 GCA_041753175.1 Planctomycetaceae bacterium | reverse complement strand
TGGCTTCGGATCATCTCGCCCGTATGAGGCTGTTGTGGTCGGTGATGCGGATGTGGATGGAATGGACCTACGCCTGGAAACGGTATCCAGAATTTCACAAGCGTGATGGCGAACTGGGGATCATGGAACTCGATGGCTAGTCCAATGCTTTCAAGCAGTTTCAAACATGCTGCTGGCAAGCGGATAGGCAATGTTGCATACTATTTAAGCAGACTGCATTCGGAGTGATCGAGGAAATTCAAACTTAGACGCAAGTTACGGGGAAATCTCCCGGCTTTTCATCCACGGTACGTGGTTTGCGAAGATGATAGTGTTACTTCGCGATGATTCAACCTGAGGATTGCCTATGAGACCCAATTATGCCTGCGATGGCGTCTACGATGAGTTTTTCTCAGCCACTTCGCAGCCTCGTTATCCCGACCTGACACACAGTCTGGATATCATGAAGCCAGGCAGCCTGCGGATGATGCAGCGAACGGCCGAAGAATTGCTCCATGAAAAAGGGATCACGTTTGCCGTCTATGGCCACTCAGATGGGAATGAGAAGATCTGGCCCTTTGATATCCTCCCTCGCGTGATTACAGCCGAGGATTGGAAGCTGATGTATGAAGGCCTCGTCCAGCGGATTCGTGCCTTAAATCTCTTCTTGGATGACGTTTACAACGAAGGCAAGATTCTCAAAGACAAAGTCGTCCCGGCAGAATTGGTGTTCTCTGCCAAGACTTATCGGAAACAGTGCGAAGGCTTTCGTCCACCGCAGGGCGTTTGGACTCACATTACCGGGACAGACTTGATTCGACACAGCGATGGGAAAATTTATGTCCTGGAAGACAACCTCCGCTGTCCCTCCGGAGTGTCATATGTTCTGGCCAATCGGGATTTGATGAAGTTTGTTGTTCCAGAGATTTTTGCAGGCACTTCGATTGCCCCGGTTGAGGAATACCCTGAAAAGCTGCTCGATACTCTCCAGCAAACCGCCTGTGAAGGTGTTGATGGCCCTGTTACCGTCCTGTTAACTCCCGGAATCTACAATTCTGCCTACTTTGAACATTGCTTTTTAGCCCAGCAGATGGGGATCGAACTTGTCACGGGTCCGGATCTGATCGTCGATAATGGCTATGTGAAAATGAGAACGACTCACGGATTGCAGCGAGTGGATGTTATCTACCGTCGCATCGACGATGATTTTCTGGACCCCAAAGCCTTTCGCGAAGACTCAGCATTGGGGGTGCCCGGGTTAATGGAGGTCTACCGCAAGGGGCGTGTGACCATCGCCAACGCTCCCGGAACTGGCGTCGCCGACGACAAAGCCGTCTATGCTTACGTTCCAAAAATCATCAAATACTACCTCGGCGAAGAAGCCATCCTCGAAAATGTCCCCACGTATTTGTGTTCTGAGCCTGAATCGCTGAAATATGTCTTGGACCATCTTGAGGAACTGGTGGTCAAACCGACTAATGAATCGGGAGGTTACGGAATTCTTATGGGGCCGATGTCAACCCAGGCAGAACGGGAGAAAATGGCCCACGATGTCAAACTCAACCCCCGTAATTTCATTGCCCAGCCAATGATGACACTCTCCACAGTCCCCACCATTTCCGACGATGATGTCCAACCCCGTCACGTTGATCTCAGGCCTTTTATCCTATATGGGAAAGAATTCTTCATTTTGCCAGGCGGATTGACACGTGTGGCCCTCAAAGAAGGATCAATGATTGTTAATTCGTCGCAAGGAGGGGGCAGCAAAGATACCTGGGTGTTAACATAATCTTTTGTGTTAACATAATCTTTATCGTTCGGAAATAAGATCTGATTTCGGGTCGAAACCGGATTCAGAATAGTAATACGTTCACGGATGTGTCAGAGTTTGATCAAGGAAGGTCATCAGGATGAAAATAATTCCAGGGAGGAATTACCCATTTCGCCGACATCACAAGGTCGGCAGTCTCCTTTCTATGCAGGAGATGATTCGGGCCATGAAATACATTTTGTCGATGGTACTTCTAGGGCGCAGTCCCAGATTCATGAGCGCTCAACAGCGAGAAAACTGGATGAAGGTGCGTCATCAATTTCATTTCCTTCTGGGCTCGGGAGTTTTTGCCTTTGCACACGATTCCAGCCAGCCAACGTCTATTCAGGCCAATCCCCTGAAACTTGCAGGTACCATTGCACGAAATCATTCGATTGAAAGCTGACGATGCTAAGCCGAGTTGCTGATTGCCTGTTCTGGATGATGCGCTATCTGGAACGAGCCGAAAACATTGCACGATTCATTCAGGCGACCCAATCCATTTCTCTGGGAGATAAGCACCATCCCGATGGTCAATGGGCGCCCTTGATTTATGCCAACGGAGACGAAAAAGA
>JBGSVC010000183.1:0-1845 GCA_041753175.1 Planctomycetaceae bacterium | reverse complement strand
GATGACACTGAGAAAACCAAGTTTCGTATCCTTACTTGAGGCCGATTGAGCCATATGCGGTCGATCCCTCTTTTTGCCATCTTTCGTAATGAAAGATGTGGATTTTGAACATCAACTCTCTACGCATCGGCGTGATCGTCTGAAAGACTTGAGCGTGATGCGCGGCGAGAGGTCGGGGTATGTAAACCAGCGGGAAGAATAGCTATTGGGGAAAGGTTGCGGGCAGTCTGGGAAGGGCAATTGGGAATGTTGATGGGAAAATCGATGATCTAGCCAAGTCAAACTCTCGTCAACCGGTAAGGTTTGACATCGATGGTGGGCGATTTGACGATACTATGAAATAGGCGCAGGCAAAAATCGCCCGGAAAATGCGGGGCGATTAAAACTGCGTCAATTCGGGACCTGGTAAGGGTTATTTATGATAGCCCAGGCTCGTCATGACGGCGTGAAGTTCGGCATAGGTAATAAAGCGTCGTCGATGATTGAGTTTGTACTGATCGACGGCTTCTGCAAATTCACGGACATCAGGATTGCTGTCTTCGTGCGAATCTCGAAACTGACGACGTTCCGGACCTTGATATTGATCAGGCTTTGAACGACGGTCGTTAAAGCCGGTTTGTGGTTCAATGACAGAAGACATGGCATGCTCCAAATTGTAACGGATGTGACATGTCTGAAGGATAGGTCGTAAAACGGGCTGGTCAAACGGGATGTTGTAAAACAGTTCTCGAGGAGAGTTCTCAGACTTGGCAATCTGAGTAAAATCATCCATGATCGCATGACACGATGCGAACAGATGTCGTCGGACTGTCGCTTTAATCCATAAGATCGATTTCTTTGTTGCAACACATCTGTACGTGTGATGCTGTCAGCAAGACGAATTGAAAGAAAACCAACTCATGCCGAGGAAGATTGCCATTCTTGGAGGCGGAGCGATGGGAACAGCGCTGGCAGTGCTGTTATCAGGCAAAGAAGATCTGGAGCTACGTTTGTGGACGAGGGAGGAACAGCATGCTCAGGCGATGCGTCAGCGACGCGAAAATGAGCGATTACTGAAAGGAGTGGCGATCTGCCCCCGGATCGAAATTACCTCTGATTTTCGCATGGCAGTGGACGGGGCTGAGTTGTTGGTGGTCTCCATACCATCGGCTTATCTACGAGAAACATTATCGACATACGCTTCCTGTATGACACAGGATCGTCCCATGGTTAGCGTGATCAAGGGGCTGGAAAACGGGACGTTCCTGCGTCCCAGCCAGATTATTGCTGATGTGTTGGGACCGCGCGTAGTGTTGTCGCTCAGTGGGCCTTCCCATGCTGAAGAATTTGCACGTCGCAAGCCTGCCAGCGTCGTGGCTGCGTGTGGCGACTTATCCTTCGCAAAAACAATTCAGGAGTTGTTTACCACTGATCGGTTTCGTGTCTATACAAACTCTGATTTAATCGGAGTCGAATTGGGGGGGGCACTCAAGAATGTCATCGCGATTGCAGCAGGGATTTGTGATGGGTTTGGGTTTGGTGACAATGCCAAGTCGGCATTAATCACACGCGGTCAAGTTGAGATGACTCGATTTGGTATCGCCTTTGGAGCCGAGAGCAAGACCTTTTACGGGTTGGCGGGAATGGGCGATTTAATGACAACCTGCTTCAGCAAATACTCACGAAACAGAGGCGTCGGGCATTTTCTGGGTGAAGGCAAATCCCTGGAGGAGATCGAGCGAGAACTCGTCGACTGAACCTCGTTGGTCAAGCCACGGTGAACTCCGGCATGCGGACAATCTGCCCGCCCTGCATGGCCGACTCATGGGCGCAGATGCCCACGCAGGTCCAGTTGGCCGATTGCAC
>JBGSVC010000182.1:0-3109 GCA_041753175.1 Planctomycetaceae bacterium | reverse complement strand
TCTCCTTTGGGCGCATCAAAAACCTGCAACACCGGGTAGTTGACGGAACGATACCAAAACGTATATATGCTGCGTCGGTAAATTTGTCCGGGCAACGTACTGTCCCACGCCTTGTGCGCATAGCTGGCAGGAGCCTCAAGCAGAAACTGCGGCATACGCGGGTAAACACCAGGTCCACCCATCCTCAAGTCAAGCAGCCCAGCCGACTGGAGAGCCGCGTCACGAATCATTTCTGCAGAGACTCGAAAACTCGGACCGCGGCAGATCAATCGATTGCGAGGGTCAACGTCAAGTTTTTCAGGCGAAATGTGAGGGGATTGTTGATAGGTCGACGACATCAAGATCTGACGATGAATCCGTTTCAGCTTCCAGCCGTTTTCTTTGAGGTCGCATGCCAGCCAGTCAAGCAGTTCCGGATGTGTTGGTGCTTCGGACTGCGATCCCAGATCTTCGCTCGTAGCGACGATTCCGGTCCCGAAATATGCCTGCCATATACGGTTCACGATGACTCGCGCCGTCAACGGACTCTCGTCGGCCACCATCCAGCGTGCCAACTGCAGACGTCCCGGTTCATCGGAGACAATCGGTGGATTTAAAAACGAGGGAACGCCCGGCTTGACAGCCATTCCATGCTTCAGAAAATCACCACGTTCGAACACGTACGACTCGCGTTCAACCGGTAGTTGTTCAACGATTAGCTGCGTTGAACCTAACGGCCATTTCGCCAACGCATCGGCAGTTTGCATATTGTGCACGAAAAATTCAGGTTGAGTTTGGCACCAGTAGGCAAAAACTTCATGGTGTTGTTCTGAGCTCCAGGAATCAGGATCGTTCGCCAGAATTTGCTCGACATGATGCGGAAGCAAATTACCCTCTGGCCCGACCAAAACTGGGTCATTGGATACCGAGAAACGGAAACGTCCCAGGCCATTGGCCTCTTTTTCATCGGCATTGTCACCGCCGTGATCCTGTATTAGTCGAACGACGAGCCGAGCACCATCGGGAACGATCACTGGTTTTTTGAAGAAGAAGATCGCCTGACGCGAAGGAATTGGATCGCTCGGATATTCATAAGTCGACCAGGCAGTTTTACGGTCACCATCAATCGCCATCCAGGCTGGCCCAATTCGACGAAGGTTATCTTTGTCTCGTTTGGGATCTTGAAAGTTTTCCTGCAATTTTCCAACTGAAGGGTTGATGTCAGACAATGCCGAAACAAATTCCAGCTTCGTCAACTTTCCGTCTTTGTCTTCCAGAAAGACATTGAATTCGCTCAATGCAAACGTGCCGTATGGCGATCGTCCAATCCCACGTCGTGAATTCTCCGGATGCGTGAGTGCCTCCAGGCGTATCGATTGAAAACTGGTTTCGGGAGTGAGCTCAGCGTAGAACTCATCAGTTTCATATGTCGGCGCAAAACTCTTCGCCAACAATGATCCATCATCCAGCTTGAGAAATTTCTGACCGGTGTAAGTTTTGAAGTCGAGCGTCGCCACTTGCCATTGGGGCTGCTTCGCACTTTGCTGAGCGGCCCACTTGAGCAAATCCGTTTTCCAAGACTCTCGCATTGCCTTGATCTGTGCATACTGCTGGCGCAAAGTTTTCTTAATCTCGTCAACTTTCGCCTGTTCGTCGGGCGTATAAACAATAACCTGCGTCTCGAAGCAGTTGTTGAGTGCCGAGTACATCTCATAATATTCTTTGTGAGTGATTGGGTCATATTTGTGCGTGTGACATTGCGCACACTGCGTTGTAAATCCGAGCATCGATTTACCGATCGCATCCACACGATCAAAAATTCCTTCTACCCGGAACTGTTCGGGGTCTGCACCTCCTTCTTCATTGATCATTGAATTTCGCAAAAAGCCGGTTGCGATTTTTTGCTGCACGCTCGCATTTGGCAACAGGTCACCGGCGATTTGCTCAATGAGGAATTCGTTGTAGGGCATGTCCGCATTCAGAGCGTTGATCACCCAGTCACGATAATTCCAAGCTTCTCGGGGGAGGTCTTTTTCATAGCCGTCTGAATCTGTATAGCGAGCCGCATCCAACCACTCCCTGCCCCAACGTTCTCCATACCGGGGCGACGCCAGCAATTTATCGACCAGACGGGCGTACTTATTTTCTTCATCACTATTCAGATAAGCATCCAACTCTTCGATGGTTGGTGGCAGGCCTGTCAGGTCAAAATAAAGGCGGCGAACCAACGTCGCTTCTTTCGCCGGTTCATTAGATGAAAGCCCAGCTTGATTCAGCTTTTCCAGAATGAAATGATCAATTTCATTTGTGACCCACTCAGGATCTGATGATAAATCAACCGTCTTTTTGATCGGTACGACAAACGCCCAGTGAGTGGCCCATTGGGCATCTTGTCCAATCCATTGTTTGAGAAGATCAATCTGTTCGGGATTAAGATGCTTCCCAAACTCTTCGGGAGGCATCTTCAATTCATCGTCAGACGTAACACGGACAACAAGTTCACTGTTCGCTATGTCGCCCGGCACAATCGCCGAGTATCCCCCCAAATCCTTCTTGGCTTCTGCCTCAAGATCCAGACGCAAATTCGCCTTGCGATTCGCCTCGTCAGGTCCATGACACAAGAAACAATGATCCGAGAGAATTGGCCTGATCTGTCGATTGAAGTCGATTTTTGTCGACGGAGCTTCCGCATAAACAGTTGAGATCAGCGCGAGCAGAAAGACTCCTGCCGAAAGCCAAATCAAGTCAAGAAATTCTTTCATCTGTTTTGACGCCAAGAAGAACATAAACAATAAATCTTGAAATTAGCACTCAGTGTCTTACAAGGTACGGATGACCGAAATTACTCAAGTACAGCACTTTAAAGGCAGTTTGCAACCTAATCGATGAAACAATCACCTACCAAGATGACAGGCTTTTGAAAGTAGCACGCCTATTTCGTTGTGTGGCCTTCTCAGGTTTAAAACAGGTTAGTAAGAACCCATGGGGATGGTGCAGATTCAGATAGAATCGGTCTGCCTTGGGAAAGCTCATCAAAGCAGTAGCAACCGGACAATAATACATATATTCTTATTGATGGGTCGCTTCAAGATAAATTACTCTGCTTTCGACACATTTTATTTGGAAACAC
>JBGSVC010000181.1:0-17592 GCA_041753175.1 Planctomycetaceae bacterium | reverse complement strand
TCAAGATTGGGGTTGGATTCAAGAAGCGTCTGCATTGAAACGAGAGTTGCTTCATCGGCTTTGCCTGCCATCAAGAGTGTGAGGAATATCGTAATGAAGGCTCCCATGGTGACGGTTGCCCCCCAGGCAGCGATCGCAGGGAACAATCCCATCGCGACTGCGGGGGCATGTTGTGGGGGAGTGGCGACGAAGGCTTGAGCCGTAATCACGATACCAATCCAGAGGACGATACCAATTCCTGCTTCAATCGGAACGATGGCGTTGATGACCCCGACCAGCCCGGTCAGGCAGATGAGGGTGATGACAAATCCATTGAGCGTTGAATAGCCAGCGCGTGCTCCGAGCGCTTTCCAGCCGGGATGTCCGATGTAGATGGTTGTGGGAAAACAGGAACCAAACAAGGCCGCGACGATCGTGCCGATGCCGTTGGCAGCCAGCGAAGGGCCTGTGGGGTATGGATCGCCGGCGGCGTCGGCAGATTCAATATTTTGAAGTGAGCCGATGACGTTAAAAAGTCCCATAGGGATGATGACCGACAAGAACCCAATCCACTCGGCGGGATTTGCCAGTTGAGAGAGGATTTGAGAACCATAGAAGCGAGGTAGATGAAACGTGAGTGTCGTCCATGAGGAAGCCACATCGCTGGTGCTCATGGCGTTTTCAAGAAGCCACGCCGGGAGAGTGTAGTTGGGTAATGTTGATGTCAGTGCGGATTGAAAGGCCGTGATTGTCCAGGCGATCGCGGTGCCGACGAGGACGGCGATCAGCCCACCTGGGATGCCTCCGTAGAAGCGGACACGTCCAAACAGACTGGCAAGAATGATCCCCATGGGAAGCAGCGAGAGGACGGGGCGCTGAAAGATCTGGATGGCAAAGGTCATGGAAATAAACCCGATGGCGATGCCTGCCAGGGTGGAGAGGAGCGCTGCGCGGGGGGTGTGTTTGCGAATGGAATTGGCGACAAAGGCGCCGCCCAGTTCGATCACGCCACTTCCCAGACAGGCAATCAATCCCATGAGCCAGGCCTGTTCGGCGGACTGCGTTTTGTTGAAGACAGGAACCATCACAAAAAAAACGTAGACGAGCAGTGAGGGCGTATTGATGCCGTATGGCAGCGCAGTGACATCGGTGCGCCCGAGTTTGCAGGCCAGCTTGTGCGACTGTCGGGCGTAGAACAAATTTCCCAGGAGGATACTGACAGCGGCTCCGGGTAGAATTCGAGCGTAGATGAGTTCGGAGGCTTCCCCGGACATGCCACACAACGACTGACACAAACCGATAATCAACAACAGTTGGACGAGGTTGTCGATGAAGAGACCAAAAAAGCCATCGAGGTCACGTTTCACGAACAGAGGTGTCGTCATGACAGTCCTTGATTGCAGTTGGCGGATACGTCGATTTCAAGAATCGGGAGTGAGCGTGACATCATCGTAGCGAATCGGACCGGGATGATCTATCTCCCAGGCCTTCAATTCTGCGCCGGGCATTTGTCCCCGCTTCCATTTGGCATCATCTGGCAAGGCTGTTTGATACCACCGGGGAGTATTATCGGGGGTGAGGTGTTCGAAGCCGGGGAAATCGTCGGCGGTTTGCTCCTGCCATTGCTTCAGCGCATGGTGTGCCTGCGTGAGCGCAGACTGGTGTGCGGGGAGATCGATGACGTTGTGAATTTGATGAGGATCATCAGGGATGAAAAAGAGTTCTTCACTAGGCCTGGGCATGATGAAAACATCGGCCTGGGCCGGTGAAAGGTTTCCGGCTTTCCAGCCGGCGATCAGAGAGAGGATGTGTCCACACTGGTATTTAATGACTTCAACGTTGGGGTGAGCATCGAGTTGAGGAAGTCGGTTTTCAAGATAGAGATAATCACCGAAGCGGACGGCTCGTTCATATCCTGCCAGAGCATGCCAGTTGTGTTCGGCGAAGGCGAAGTCACGGATCGTATTGGTTGTCTGATTGAGAACCGGGACAAAACTTCTGCCTTGAACGGAAGGTGGGATTGTGATGCCAGCGAGTTCGAGGATCGTCGGGACGATGTCGATGGCGCTGACGAGGCTTAGCGTGACCTGCGGTTTGGAGGAGATGCCGTTGGGCCAGGAGATGACAAAGGGCGTTTTGATCCCACTTTCGAGCAGACGAGTTTTGCAACGGGAGAACGGTCGACCATTGTCGCCCATAAACAACAGGAAGGTGTTTTCGAAGACATGCTGAGCTTTGAGTTCGTCGACGAGCAATCCGATGAATCGATCCATTCTCTGGATTTCATCGTAGTATTGTGCGAGATCGCGTCGTGTGTCGAGATCATCGACGAAATAAGGGGGAATGACGGCATCTTGTGGCTCGTGAGGTTTGGCCAGAGGATCTGGAGTGAACGGGAGATGGGCGTCGACAGGATTCAGGAAAAAGAAGAACGGCTTGTCTTTGGGTCTGGCCTGCAGGAGAGGAATCCACTTTTCTTCTTTGCCGTCGTCTGACTTGTCGTGGTTTGTTGAGAGGACATCGAAGGCTTTCGCGAGGGCTTTGTTGTTGCCATAATGGTTTTTACCATCGTGGACGGTATAGTATCCGGCGTCTTTGAGAAATTGGGGAAAGAGGACTGAATCGCTGCGCAGGGGCGTGTGCAGTTCTGCAGCGCCGGTATTATGCGGGTAACGCCCGGTGATGAGGGAGCAGCGTGTCGGACTGCATTGGCTGACGGTCAGGTAGGCATTGTCAAAGCGCATGCCTTCAGCGGCGAGGGCATCAATATGTGGAGTGCGGATATGTGGATGGCCATAGCAACCAAAATCGTCGAAGGAGACGTCATCGGCGAGGATGATGATGAAATTCGGTTTCGTCGACTGGGCGAAAAGAAATGCCGGTTGAGTCAGGATGCTCATCAGGGACAAAGAGAGCAAGCAGAAGCGGGAAAAGAGAATGTTCATGGGATGTCTCACAATTAGGTCAGATCAAACAGCGTACTTGGAAACGAAGCGTGTCTCAGTCGAAATGATTCACAATCACGAAACCATACTACCAGACCTCCGCCCTATTTTCAGGGCATACTCTCAAACATTTTCGCAACGCCAGAAGAAAAGGGTAACAACGTGATTGATCTTCCACTTGATATTCTGCAGCCACATGAGCGCTGGATGCGTTATGCGTTGACGGAAGCGCGGAAAGCTTTTGAGGAGGGTGAAGTGCCGGTGGGGGCAGTGATCGTCCACGATGATCAGGTGATTGCATCTGCGCACAATATGCGAGAGACGTTGAAAGATCCGACAGCACATGCAGAGATGATTGCGATGACGCAGGCTTCTGAATCGCTGTCGTCATGGAGATTGCTAGATTGTACGTTGTATGTGACTTTGGAACCGTGTCCGATGTGTGCAGGGGCGATTTTGCAGGCCCGATTGCCGCGGGTTTTTTATGGGGCTACTGATCCCAAAGGGGGGGCATGCCATACGCTGTATCAGTTGACCAACGATCCGCGATTGAATCATCAATCGATCGTCATTGGGGGTCTGTTGGCTGACGAATCTAAAGGGATCTTGCAGGAGTTTTTTGCTCTGCAGCGAAGCCTGGGGAAGAAATAGGATATGACGGATAAGCGTTGCGCGTTTGTGTGGTGGCGTTTGGTCGTTATATCTGAATGATTGTCACCTTAAACACCGCCAGTCTTGGCTAGCGTTTGGGTTTACTGGTTGATGGCGAGTTTTGTGTCAGGTGAGGTAGTTTTGAATCGAGCGTACCGTTTTCGTGGTGAGTCGCTTGAGAGTTGCGATCGCGATAATGGCCGTTTTCTTTGTTTTGAGAACTGTAGGCGACAAAGCTGTCTTCTCGGGCTTCGGGAAGGGCTTCGTCGAGATTCAGGCTCGCCAGATACGCAGCTTTCTTGCCTTGAATGGAGCGTTCAATGATGCCTCCCATGGGTCCAGCCAGAAGTGCGGGAAGAAAGACGATATCCCCAAAGAGGGCCATCATGATCAGCGCAGCCATCAAGACACCAAACTTGCTGATGAGCAGCAGCGTGGCCGGATAGAGCATGGAGAGGCCGATAGCGATGATCAGGCTGGTTTGTGTCATGGCGGGGGCACAGTGTGCCAGACTTGCGCAAATGGCCTGTTGGCGAGTCATCCCACGAATCAGGTTTTCGCGAAACCAGGTCAGTAAGTGCAGTGTTCCATCAACGGCAATTCCCAACGCGACCGAAGCCGTGATCATGGTCCCCATATCGGTTCGCATACCCAACAAAGAAATGGCACCAAAGATAATAAAAATGGGCTGCAGATTGGGAAGCATGCTGAGCAGTCCACTGCCGACATTTTGCAGCATGAGAACCATCACCACAGCGATGACGATAAACGCCATTCCGAAACTGTAGATGAGACTTTCCATGAGTGCCTGTTGCGTGCGCAGGAAGATGGGGACCAGCCCGGTCACGACATGGTGAGACGAGCCATTCTGAGAGACTCCTGATTGAGCAAGTTCAGACTGCACGATTGTTTCAAGCTCGGCGAGCATTGTGCCGTATTCGTGATCGGTCATGAGGTAGCTTTCGGCGGTAATCCTCCAGATTTCATCGCCTGTTTTGGCGAGTTTGGCATCGCCGGGGGCATCGAGGTCTGCATCGTTTTTGGCATACGTCAGGAAGCTGGATGCACTTTCGATCTGTCCATCTTTGATGCGTTCGAGGACTTCAGCAGAACGCCTGTTGTATTTGATTTTGGTGAAGAAGGGCGCATCTTCGGGTGGCTTTTCCATGATGGGCTGAAAGTCGGTCAACGATATTGTGCCAGCGATGCCGTCGTGTTGATCGAGTTTTTGTTCGATCCTGCGGACGATTTCCATGCGATCGTAAAACTGGGTTTCTTCCTGGAACTTTTGGTCAAACATGATGATGGCATCGACCGAGACAATCCCGGTGACGTTGTCTTCGATGAAGTGATAGTCCTGGACGATGCGCGAGGATTCGGGGAAATACTTGATGACTTTGGTTTCGGTGCGGAAGTAGCGAAGTCCATAAATTCCGGTGGAAAAAAGTGCCAGGTTAAAAACGACGATGGGGATATGATAACGAGTGACATAATTTCCAAAACGAAACCAGAAGCTGGAATCGTGTTCGGGTTCACCAAACGTTTTGCCATCCCAGAGTTGCATGAGACTGGGGAGTGCATAGAGAACCACGACGACAGACAGACAGGTGCCGATGGCAGAGTAAAATCCGAAATCACGTACCGGAGCCAGCGTACTGGTATACAGGGAAGCGAGCCCGATGGCGGTCGTGAAGCTGGCCAGAAGACAGGGAACGAACGCCATTTTGACGGCGCGGACGATGGCATTGCGGGGGTCTTCGAGATAGGCATGGCGCCAGTAGTTGGCCAGGTGAATGGCTCCGGACAGCGTGAGGACAAATAACAGCGTGGGCATCACGACGAGGACAAGATTCATTGACCCGCCTGTTGCGGGGACCAAGGCCAATGTCGCGATCGTGGTGTAGATGGAGACAAAGAGAATCAGCACGGAGAGGCGGAAACTGCGAATCAGAATCAACGAGAGAACGAAGCCGACGAGACTGGAAGTGAGCATGATGCTGCGTTCGGGAAGATTCCAGAGGGGGGCTTCTTTATTCCAGGCTGCCTTAATGACTTCCTGATTCAGATTTGACGAGGCGACTGGTCGGCCCCCCATATGAATGTGAGCCTCGGGAACACCCGCAGACTGACAGATCTGGCTGATTTCCTGGAGAGCTTCTTTACGATGTTCTTCCCCGGCTGTGGAGATGGTCACCAGGAGGGCCACAGGCGATCCTGTGGAATAGAAGACCTCTTCAACAAGGGGTTCGCCGTTGGGAAATTCCTGGCTGGTGCGTCCGACTGCTTTCAGGAGTGTCTGTTTGAGTTCTTCGACCTGCTGGCTTTTGGCAAGCATGCCCTGCCAATAAATCTGAGCATCATGAGGCGGAATTTCCGGGGTCGGAACTTCGAGTTCTTCATTCTCATTGACAGTTTGGGCGAGTTGTTGCTCTTCGGGATTGCTGGGGTCGTCGAGGTCTGCTTCGAACAGGGTCGACTGGTCAAGATCGACGGGGACATCAGATTCCCAGACTTTGACGGGCGGGAAAAGAGTGACAGGCTTTTTGAGTTGGTCCTGCGCGAGGGTCTGAAGTTTTTGAAGAGTTTGGGTTTGCTGCAGACGTCCGGCTTCTGTAAGTCGGATTTTGAGGGGACCTTTTCCCAGGAGCACCCCTTCGAGGCGCTGCATGGCTTCGTCGGGTTCGACATTCTGGGCGATAATTTTGGCTAAGACTTCCTGAGGTGTGAGGACGTGATCGATGTAGTCGCTGCCGCCGCGTTTTAAGCCTTCTTCATCGACGGTCCCTTCGAGGAGTGCTTCGATTTGAGGAATACGGGGATCATCGAGCGTACTGCCGTCCCAAGTCAGGATGGCACGATTTTCAGCGGGAAAGGTCGCCAGATACCATTGTAGGAGCCTGATCTGCGGGTCGGAATCGGGGAGCCAGGTTTCGACCTCATTTTTCATCTCAATTTGTTTGAGTGAGGAAAAAATCAGAGGTAGGCAGAAGAGGAGACCGGCGAGGATCCAGACGGCGTAGCCGTTGCCCCAGTGATCCCGTTTTTCGAGCAAGCTTTTCATGAAGTCTCTTTCGATCCGACTATCATTAACTGACCGCCGATTGGCAGTCAGTGTGAGCCCTTGACCGTGAGAGGGTCATGTCGGATCTCAATGAGGGCGATGTTGAATAATCCCCACTGGATGAGAGTGGAAGAACTGTTGTGTCGATAATTATGAAGACAGTACCTGCCGATGGTCCGTCTTTGTGGATGCGTTCCGAAAGTGGCCAAGCGCACTCCATGAGCGCAGCAGGTAAGTTATGTCAGAATCATAACTTTAAGATTATGCGGTGTTAACGCCGAGACACAAGGTCAGATAAAAAGAGTTGGTGATGCGAGGCATTGAAAGCAGGAATAAGGATGACGCATATTGCCCATAATCCCCATAGGCCCCACTTGACAACTTTAGGGAGCTATTCGGTGGCTTGTGGTTGCGGTGGGGAGTCAGGATCAGGCGTGGATAATGACGACTCCGGAAGAGAGGACGCCAGTGATTGACGGAAGGGTTGATCTTTCAAATAGGCATCCAGATGAGATTTGTATTGAGCGGCATCGTAGGTACGACCAGCTTGCAAAGCCAGTGAGATCGCCAGTTGGTTACATTCACGGGCGGCTTCGAAGTTCTTATTTTCAGCGAAGGCAGCCGCGAGAGTGCAAAAAGACTCCGGCTGAATTCCATCAATTGATTCCTGGTCTTTCTCTTTTTTCTCGGCGTTACAGACTTCCTGAGCAAGTTGCAGGGCAACTTCGGGATCGCGAACGGTTTCAACGGGATGTGTGGAGAGGTGCCAGGCGAGCAGGCGTTTGGGGTCGATCACATTGGGGTGTTGGGTGATGAGCCTGACCAGTTCACTGACCCCTTCCTGAGTCCGTCCGAGCGTGATGAGAGCGTCGGCACGATAACATTGTGAAGAGAGATCTGACGGCTTGATGGCGAGGATGTCTTCATACTGTTTTAATGCCGAGGAAACATCGCCTTGCAGAGATGCCAGTTTTGCCCGGTCGAGATGAATGCGAAGGCTGTTGGAGTCGAGCGCGAGGGCTTGATCGAGAAGTTGTTGAGCCTGGGGAAAGTTGCCTTGTTCGGTGAGAGCGGCGGCCCGCTCGACGAGGAGATTGACTTTCTCACTTAAAGCGGCGGTTTGAATCGTGCCGGGGAATTGTTCTGCCAAAGAGAGCATGCGGTCGACATGAATCTGGGCCTGATCAAAGTTTTTAAGTTTTTGGAGCAGTTTGACAAGTCGGGATTGTATGAGGATTTCCTGCTGTGCAGGGACGACCGAGAGGGTCAGAACCTGATTGTATTGATCAATGGCTAAAGAATATTGTTCAATCGATTCAAGAATGGTGGCAATCTGATAGCGGTTTTCGATGATTTGGGGATCGCCGGGTTTGCGAAGAGAGTTCGCAGATTCCAGCGCAAGAATTGCCGCCTGATTTTCTTCCAGTCGAAAGGCATCCTGCGCGATGACTTCGAAGGCTCGGGGGTTGGTGGAGGTGCGTCGGTAGATGGTTTCCCAGAAGGTCAGCAGATCGTGGTATTTGTAATTTTCCTGGTAGCAGCCCACAGCCAGGAGCGTGTAGGCCAACAAAAACAGGCCTGAAAATGCTGCGCGGACGGCTGGTTGTGGGAGCTTGAGTCTTCCCACGAGATTCGTGGTTATGAGTTGAATCAGGCTGATCGTGGCCGCCATGAGTAAGAAAGTTGGTAGGTACATGCGATATTCGCCGTAGGCATCGCCGAATCCAACGAGGGAACGAGGCACCACGAGCAAGATGAAGATGGCGAGGAATCCGCCGATTTTTCGATGAATCAGCGGAGCCAGGAGCATCAATGTCGAAACGAGGAGCAGAATGATCGTTGTCGATGAGAGGCTGGTCTGGGGAGAAGTGAGCGGCCAGTTGTATTCCGGACATAAGCCGATCGGCCAGAGGAAGGCCGTCAGGTAGGTCGAGAAAATTGCAGGTTGGGCGTTGATGTAGGCGAGGAGTTGAGGCTGTTGAATTGCCTGTTGTGGCCAACCGTGCGCAAAAAGCCAGACGATCCCGCCTACTGTGATCAATGCATAGAAGGCATAAATCATTCTTCGAGCGCGGAGAATCTGTAAAAGTGAGCCAGCCGAGAGGGTGTAGTCGAACATGAGTAGAATCAAAGGCATCAGGAGCATGAGTTCTTTGGATGCCAGACCGAATAAATAACACAGGACTGCGGCTGCTGTGGCCACGATTGATTTGTTTGAGGCATGCAGGTGAGAGAGGAGCATCCCAGCGGCGAAAAACGCCATGAGGATTTCACCCCGGTGAATCAAATAGCTGACGGAGGTGGCTACGAGGGGGTGGATGGCCCACAGGAGCGTTATGATGAATGCGGTGAGGAAATGTCGCTGGGCATGTGAGGGAGAATGGAGTTTCCTGAGGATCTGTATGAGAGAAAGAAACAGGAGCACGCTGGTTGCCAGATGGAGGAGGATATGGAAGGCGTGTTGGGCCAGCGAAACAGAGAGCGTCGGAGAGAAGAGAGAGTAGTAGGTCGCGTTCGTGAGGGGATGAAGCCGGGGTTTTGAGGTTGACGACCAGAACGCAGCCGTCCATGACCCCGATTTCAGTTGACTGACCTGCGCGCTCATCAGTTCCACATCGGGGCCGACAAATTGGAAGGTCAGATTATAGAGGAAAGGAACTGCTGCCAGACAGACCAGCAGCAGGGCCAGGAGGGCGCTGGCCCAGAATGAGTGGGTCGAAGGAACATGGTGAGCATCATGTTCGGGAGAAGTCAGCATGGGAAAGCCAGTCGGAGTCTGATGAGTGAAGAAATTCGCGGCCTGTCGTTTTCAGGACTGCCGGAAGAAAGAGGAGCGGGTCAATGAGAATTCAGGCCGGTGGGATCTGTGAGATCGATTTTCGCAGCCATTTCTCGTAGTCGTTGTCGAGATGACCCAGAGGCCAGGAGATAATGCAGGGGGTTTGGTACTCATGGAGGGATTTGATTTCCTGGGTCACATCTTGAAACCGCGATTGTGAGGTCTTGATGAGCAAGACAGATTCCTGACTTTCGGTAAATTCCCCTTGCCAAAGATATTGAGAATGCATGGCGGGAAAAATATTGGTACAGGCAGCGAGGTGTTTATTAATCAGTGACTTGCCGATTTGTTGAGCGGAGTCGAGATTGGGAGTGGTGACATAGATAATAATGAGTGGATCCTGGGGGGCATGCATGGGGAGTCCTCCGGTCGTAGTCACTCGGTGTGGGTGGATGTTGTCTGGGAATTGTTTGATTCTCTTGAAGAGGGAGTTCAGAATTGATGAAGATGAGTGTAAACGAGCCCCAGGGAAAAGTCATGCGGGCCATCGGGAGCCAAAATATCCTAAGAGAGATTGTGCTCCCATTTTTAATCGGAGTTGGCTAGAATCCTTCAGATGTGGCTACTATCGTTTAGACTGAATCGAGACGTCTTGATCGACTTTGAGCAGGGCCAATGTAAGGTCGGCTGATTTCGCGTGATCTTTGTTGTAACCGGTTTTCAACGAGCAATCATTGACGAAAAGAGGGGAAATCGATAGAAACAGGTCCACATAATGATTGTATATTAATTTTTATAAGCACAAAGTTTCCATTGTTACTCGTCAGGGGGAGATCGCCCCTGGCCCCATTTACGAAAGTCTGAAATGACTCATCCCTGGCATGACGTGACTCCTGGCGAGAACATCCCGCGTGAATTTCAAGTTGTTATTGAGATTCCGATGGGGTCGAGCGTGAAGTATGAGCTTGATAAATCGACAGGCTTACTTCGACTGGACCGGATGCTGTATTCGGCAGTTTATTATCCGGCCAATTATGGGTTCATCCCACAGACACTCGCCGACGATGATGATCCGCTCGATGTTTTGGTGATGTGCAAAGAGTCTGTCGATCCGTTGACGTTGCTCAATGCCCGTGCGATCGGATTGATGACGATGATTGATTCCGGCAAGAAAGACCACAAAATTCTGGCTGTCGCGCTGGATGATCCGGAATATAACAACGTGATGGAAGTCGCGGAGTTGCCGACGCACCGGATGAACCAGTTAAGGCGTTTCTTCCAGGATTACAAAACGCTGGAGGGCAAGAGTGTTGAGGTCAATACGATTCAGGATGCGTCAACAAGCCTGCCGATTATTGAAGAGGCGCTGGAATGCTATAGTACGAAACGACGTCGCGGGTTTGCCTGAGACCTGATTGAATCCAGAGAAATGAATTCGAGAGATCCGCCAGTTCAGCCTGACATGACTGGCGGATTTTTGCGTCTACTAACAGCCTGTGGAAAATCGACGGGCTGCTAAGATTGAGAAGTTTTGTGGTCTCTGCTAAAAGTGTTTGGTGATCTTCGGCGGGGGGCATGAGTGGTGTGTTGATACATCTGCTGCCCGGAGTTGATCCACATTCGAGGTTCCTTCCATCGTTTTGGTGATGCAAGTTGCCCACGACAAACGATGAGTTCGTTTCCAGTCACCTCTTTGATTGATGCCGGTTGCCACGTTCTGCGTTGTTTTAAAAGACCTGACTGCGACCGAAGTATCAATCGTCATCTCAATAAAGAATGATTTATGTCCAATCAGAATCGTCCGTGTTATTTGGGAATTGATGTCGGCGGGACGAATATCAAAGTTGGGCTGACTGATGATGTGGGTACGGTTTTGGGAGCGGCTAAAGTCGAAACAGATACCGATGAAGGTCTCAAGGCCGGGATCGATAATCTTGAGGCGGCGGTGCGAGAAGTGCTCACCAAGTGCCAGGTGACGCTCGAACAGGTACAGGGAGTGGGGCTGGCGTGTCCGGGGCCGATGGATCTGAAGACAGGCCAGTTGCTGAACCTGACGAATCTTCCGTCGTGGCGGAACATCCCCGTGCGACACATTGTGGAGGAGCGTTTGGGGCGACCGGTTGTATTGCAAAACGACGCCAACGCGGCGGCCTACGGAGAATATTGGGCGGGAGCAGCCCGGGGATCTGAGATTTCAGTGTTGTGGACATTGGGGACCGGGATTGGAAGTGGGATCGTGATTAAAGGTGAGATTCTGGAAGGGGCTCATTCACATGCCGCTGAGTGTGGTTATCTGATCGTGGAGACCGAGCATGGACGAGAGCATCCTGAGGGGGGATACCACGGGACGCTCGAAGCCTACGCCAGTTCGCGAGCGATCATCGCCCGATGCAACTCTCAACTGAAAATGGGGGCCCAGTCGTCGCTGCAGAAATTGTATCGAGACCACGAAGAGATCACCCCTCTGATGATCATGCAGCATGCCGAGCAGGGAGACGGGTTTGCACATGGGTTGATTATGGAAGTTGCCCGGTATCTGGGCGTGGGGACGGTTTCGCTGATGCATACGGTCGACCCGGAGATGGTGCTCATCGGCGGTGCGATGACGTTTGGCCAGAATGCAACCCGGACGGGTCGTGATTTTCTGGAACGCATCAAGCAGGAAATTCAGAAGCGGGCGTTTCCGATCCCAGCACAAAAGACGCGGATTGAATTTGCCCAGCTCGGAAGTGAAGCTGGTTTTATCGGTGCGGCAGGCTGTGCCGCGAAAGCGTTTCCCGTCGGAGCGTAGACGTTTTTTATGAATGATAGAGGCTGGTGCGTCGTTAGGAGCATCGCGGGCTAGGAACACACCCGGCGGAATTGTGGAACCGGTTGGGGAAGTGGCCTGGCTTTTTGATCTTGATGGTGATGAGGTGAGAAACCAAGACAGACGGTGGGTCGTCAATTGATAATCACATGTTTGCTTGGAGCCGCAAGCATACTACGGTTTTGATGTTAATGAGAATGCCACTCGGACTCGCTCAAAGCCGCAAGGCTCAACGCTGGGATACGCTCCAAGCAGCTATCCGAGCCTACCCGGGTTCCATTCTTATGGTTTTTCCCCTAACGCAGGTTCTATGTATCGAATGTCTTTTTGAGCATCATAAACAATCATGCCAGGACTCGCCTTAACTTGGAACATACTGACATCATACTCTTTGTTAAATTCAACGTCTTGAACTACAAATTTATTAAATTCATCTTTCGTTAATGATCCAGTGTCGTTCGGTGCATATTTTGTTATTGACCAATTAGATGGTACCCAGAACTCGCCTTTACTCTCAAAGTTAGTTTCCATTTCGAAATACAACAAGTCACTATAATACTCGCGATAACAGATTATAGAATAATCTTTCAGCTTATCTAATGTATATAAGGCATGCTTTTTGGTCGAAGAAAAATCGTATCTAATTGTTACTGATTGCTCCGTCTCATCGATAATACTGAAGTCGTAAACAAGTGAAGGCTGAGTGAGACTTGTCTGATCTATAAGTTCTGGCAAGGTTAGCCCATGATGAAATAATATCGGAAACTCTTCGCAACGTAGGACAAAAGATGTGGATCTGTGTCCTTTCAGCTTAAGATCGATCAGGTTGTTATCTATTGGCAGACCACGCCTTTGAAGTTCATCTTTTGGAACAAACTCCTGAAATTCTTTTCCATTATATAGATCATAAAAGATTTCATATTCATAACATTCGTTTGATAAGTTATAAATCTGGCGATCGGTTTTTCGTCGAATCATTTGATTATTAAGATCAAGCTGTAACTCAATCATTTGTCGAAATTCATACTCTGAGTCTGGAAATGCCTTTTGATTCAGGAGATTCGTTCTACTGAGTTCTGGAATTGTTGTGGTTCCAGTTGCTGTCCAGCGACAACTACTATGACGATTTCGACGTTGTAGCCAGTTGTTTTTTAGCTCTACCTGGTTGAAAGAAGTAGGCGCTTGGCAAAAAGCAGGAGCGCAACTTAATACTATCTCTAAGGTTATTAAAGCAACAAGGCTACTTGCTTGCATTAGAGCATGATGACGATTGTCCATATATGCACTCAATTGCTTCTAGCAATAATTAGGAGAACAGTTCCGATTTCAATATCACATGTTTGTTGATTGCCGACACAAGAATGTGTCGGATTCAAATATGAAATCCACGGCGGGATGATAGGCTATTGGATCAATTATCACTCCTGACACACGAAGCCACGAATCCAAAAAAATCATCTTACCGCCTGCGAACGCGATTCGATCTCTCGTCTGGTGAACCGGGCTTCCCAATCGTAATCGCTGAGGCTGTCGGAGTCGACTGCAAAGTTCGCATCGAGGACGGTTGACTTCCGATACGGGTCATACAGGAATCGCTCCACCGCCGCGCTCGAATCCGTGATCGCGACGACATCATACGTCACATCCGGGATGCCTTTGGGGTCGAATTACTTCCAGATGGTCGTCAATTGATATGTGCATGCTTACTTGGAGCTGTAAGCATGGCACGGGTTTTGATGTTAGTGAGAATGCCGCCTTGTGTGTTTCGGAGGATTACGGTATCTGAACGGCGACGGGGTGATGATGATCACGGGGACTGAGTTCTGGATGTCGTTATGAACTTGTGGGTGGTGTCATGACTTAATGTGGAATGACTTAAAGGCTTATTCCCTGCGGAGGGTGGCGATGATGGGGGTGTTTGAGGCGCGATGCATCGCGACGAGGACGCCGGCGTTACCGATGATCAGGACGAGCGTCAAGAGACTAAGCAGACTTGTCCAGGGGACGCTGGAGGCGGCGCTGGTGATGTGAGGGAGCATCGCGAGGAGTGCCGAGGCGGTTCCGAGTGTGACGCCGAAAATAAGAATCAAGGCATTTTCCATGAAGACCATACTGGCGATGGCGCGGGGCACGAACCCGATGGCGCGGAGGAGTGCGATTTCACTTTCGCGTTCGAGGACATTTCTGAGCATGACGATGGCCAGCCCGAACGTGCCCAGGAGTAGTCCCAGGCCGCCGAGGGTTTGAAAGGTGGAGAGGTAGGTGTTTTGAACAGCCAGGAATCTGGCGAGTCGATCGGCGACGGGTTCTGCGTCGAAGCCAAATTCTTCGTAGCGTGTTTCCAGAAGAGTCGAAGCCAGTTGCTGGCAGTCGTCGTGATCGGGAGTTTGAATGAGAAAATACTGGTTGCCGATGACGTTGGGAAAGAGGCGTCGAAAGTTCGATTCAGAGATGAGCAGGAGACCTTGAAAGAGGCTTCCCGTGAGCATGCCGGAGATTTTCAGAGAGGCACCCGGGAGGGCGGCGTTGGGGACATCGACAGTTGAGCCGAGGGGTTTGTGGAGGGAATACATGAGTGTATTCATATCGCCGATTGCGGGAATGGAAGGGGAGTTGGACTCGTCCGTCAGGATGGTCCAGGGATTTTCGCCGGGGGTATTGGCGAAGGCGAAGCCTCCCCGTTGGATGAAGCGATCGGGAACGCCGAGAATCGTGGGGAGCGTAGTCTGGTAGAGATTGAGACAACTGGCGTTTTCTCCTTGCTTGACAGGGAACTGGTAGATTTCCCAGGGGAGAGATGTCGAATTGTCTGGCTGGCATGCCTGGAGCGCCTGTTGATCTTCGAGGGTGGTGACGTCTTGAAGGATGGGTCTTGACGATTCAGCGACCAACGAGAAGCCTCCATTTCCGGAGGATTTCTCGGGCTTGATCGCCAGCGGGTTATACTGACCCACTGCGACAGCCACGATCAGAAAGGTAGCTGAGGCGATCATGGTGAGGGTGGTGAGTGTTCGTGAGGGGCGACGCGAGGCGTTGAGGAGACTGAGTCGCCAGCCTTGCAAGTGAGGGGTCGTCGTTTGTTTGAGTTGGAGATGGCGCGACAACAGACTGTTGAAGATGAAGATGGCACCGAGCAGGGTAAAAAAGCCGATGAGGAAAAAAGCGACAACATTCCAGTTGAACCCTGAGAAGGCTTCTTGCTGGGGGAGGAGTTGGAGGAGGGAGGCGATCAGCAAGGAGGCGGAGATCCCGATCATGGTCACGCCGAGGATGAGTGACCAGGAACGGGAGGTTGGTGTGCGGGGCTGATCGAGAGTGAGTTGAGAGTTGCCTGAGAGTTGTTGTCGGATGGAGATTTTGGAGAGCGATCGGATGGACCACCAGACACTGACAATGGTGATCAAGAGCGTGATCACGAGTCCGTTGAGCAGGGAAAGCGGCTGGATGTGGAGATGAAGATTAGAAGTACCGACGGCTCCCTGCCACCAGGTGGCCAGGCCGGTCATCATGAGCCAGGCGTAGCCGATGGCGGCGGCGATGCCCAAAAGGGAACCGATGAAGGCCAAAGCAGCGGCTTCTCTGAGGAGGAGAAACTGGACTGCGAATGGTGATAAGCCGACGGCTTGATAGAGGCCGAGTTGTCTGACACGTTGTTCGATGGCCAGTCGGAAGAGGAGGACCGTGAGGATGACGGCGGCGGCGATCAGAAAGAAACTGAACCCCATGAACAGACCGGCGAAGTCGTTGGAGCCTGCCGAAGCAGCAAGGCCTGCTTGTCGGACTGGTTGGACTGCAAGTCCTGTTGAGGGGAGATCCAGTTGAGAGATCAGTTGTGAAGAGAGGTTTGCTAGAGAGGGCTGCTCAGGAAGACGGATGGATGTGAGGCTGCCGTATTTGCTGGTCCAAAGAAATTGAGCCTGCTGAAGTGAGAGAAAGGCTTTGGGAGTGGCGCGGTATTTGTCCCAGTAGTCTTCGTCGCGCTGAGTGATGCGGTCGAGGTCCATGGGGAATGGCTGTTCCCATTCGTCGAAGGATTCGGCAGTGGTGACACCTTCGATGACGGGGACGAGACCTTTATCGAGAGTCGGTCCTTCCATGGAGAGGATGGCGGCGACGGTCAGATCGATTTGCTTTTCGGGGAGTTGGCCGGTCGAGCCGACTTGATGATACTTCATGGTGATGACGTCGCCGAGGGTGACATGCAGGTCTTCGGCGAGCCAGGCATTGATGGCGATTTCTCCCATATTGAGCGGCGGTGCGGGCGTGCCATCGATCGTCTGGAAGATTCCAAACGGGGGACTGATGGCCAGATCGAGTCCGGCGATGGTTGAATACATGGAGAAGTTGTCGGGTGAATTTTTGTTGGAGAGTTCATTGGCGAGGTAGAGGAGAATCGGTTGAGAGGGGAGATGCTGATTGATGATCATATTGCGTGCAGCGGAAGTGATGGTGTTTTCAAGGATCATCTGATCGGACTCAAGGGCGATGAGTTTTCGGTCGGGGTTTTCTGACCAACGCAACTGGAGATCTTCGAGCGTGAGGGATGAGGCCAGGCTGGGGATGGGCTGACGGGCGTAGAGGGCGTTGACGCGAGCGGGTTTGGGGATGGGATTGCGGCGTGAGGCTGGGATCGCGGCGAGATCGAGACGTTGTTGTAAGAATTTGAGGGGGAGATAAACGATGGGTGATTGAAATTGATCAGCGCGAAGAGAGAAGCGGGAAGCGGAGATCAGCGAGGAGTCTTGCGAAGGGAGAATGGTGGTGATGGGGAGATCGATTTGAGCCGTCAACTGGTCGCGATCACCGAAGAGAGTGTCGCGCGGGATGGAACTGGGGAGATCGAGAAAGAGCGAGACTTCGTCACCTGGTTGAGCGTTCAGATTGTGAGCGGCGAAGTCGTTGATGATCATCCAGGAGGGGTTGTTGTTGGTAAAGCCTGAAAGAGGTTTTGAGGTGACGAGTTTCCAGAAGCGATCGTCGATGGCGTAGACTTCTACTTTTCCGGCGCGGGAGACTTGACTGGTTTGGGTGTCAGTTTTTTTGATCGCTCCTGAAAGATGAATCACGGGAGCCAGGTCGAGTTGATCGGGTGAATTTTGTTGGAGGTCAAGGGCGAGGTTTTCACGGAAAAAGCGTGGGCCGTCGATCGCGAGGTGGACATCTCCGAGGCGATCAAGGGTCATTTGCTTGAGAGAGCCACGAATGGAATCGCCGACGATCAAAGCTCCGGTGAGGGCGCTGGTGGCGATGACGACGCCGATGATGATGGCGATGTGAGTGAGCCAGTAGTAGCGAATCGTATCGATAACGAGTCTGGTAGGGGTGAGCATGGTGATCTTTGATTCTGGTAAGACTCAGTGACAGGAAG
>JBGSVC010000180.1:0-12536 GCA_041753175.1 Planctomycetaceae bacterium | reverse complement strand
CCCGCTTTTACTTGTCGTCATTTTTCGGTGTCACTCTACGGTGACAATTTACTCTAGCATTTTGTCGTTACGAAAGTTCTCACACAATGCGATCTCACTGGTATTTGTTGTTGGCGATAGTGGTTGTCTTGAAGAGTCTGGTGCTCGATGCACAGGAGCCTAAGGCATCTGCAAAATCTATGTTGACTCAAACCCGTCAACTGACCTTTGATGGCCAAAGGGCTGGTGAAGGGTATTTCAGTCAGGATGGCGAGCTGCTGGTTTTTCAAAGCGAACGACGCGCCGACAATCCCTTTTTTCAAATTTATCTGATGGACCTGACGACCGGGGATTTTGAAGCGATCTCGCCTGGAGTGGGGAAAACGACCTGTGCGTGGATTCATCCCGACAATCGACGAGTGTTGTTTTCTTCAACACACGATGATCCTGAGGCCAGACAAAAACAGCAGGCCGAATTCGAATTGCGAGCCTCCGGCAAGGAACGACGCTATTCCTGGGACTACGATCTGCACTACGAAATTTATGTCTTTGATCGACAGAGTCATGAAACCATCAATCTGACCAACACCCCCGGCTACGACGCTGAGGCGAGTTATTCGCCTGATGGAAAATGGATTGTCTTTGCTTCCAATCGCGCCGCGTATGCAGATCCATTGACAGCTCAAGAGAAACAGAAGTTTGAGACAGATCCTGCCTGGGGGATCGACTTGTATCTGATGCAGGCAGATGGCAGTCAGGTACGTCGACTGACGACAGCCCCCGGATATGATGGTGGACCGTTTTTCTCACCTGATGGCCAGTCAATCTGTTATCGGCACTTCGCCGAGAATGGAGCGACCGCAGAGATCATGACCCTGAAACTCGATGAGCAGACACCCCGCGTATTAACGCGACTCAATGCCATGTCGTGGGCTCCGTATTATCATCCCTCTGGCAAGTATCTGATCTTCACGACCAACCTGCACGGGTTTTCCAACTTTGAATTGTACATCGTTGATGTCGAAGGCAAGCAGGCGCCGGTACGCGTGACCCAGACTGAAGGCTTTGATGGCCTACCCGTATTTTCTCCTCAAGGAGATCGATTGTGCTGGACGAGCAACCGGACGACGGGCCAAAAGTCGCAATTATTTGTGGCCGATTGGAATCATGATCTGGCGCTGGAAAGTCTGCAACTGACCAGCCAGGAGATGACGCAGGCCGATGACAAACAAGTCGCTGAGCAGACGGCAGCTTTGAATCGTGCCGAGATCCTGCCTGTGGATCTGGTCAGGCATGTGGAGTATTTGTGTCGTCCCGAATTGGCAGGGCGACTGACCGGAACGCAAGGAGAGCAACGCGCGACGGCTTATGTGGCTTCCTATTTCGAAGACCTGGGGTTGTTGCCCGCCGGTGATCAGGGAGATTATTTTCAACCTTTTGAATTCACAGCCGGAATCGCGACGGGGAGCGACAATCGGATGGCTGCCAACTTTTCAGGAGCCGATCATGATTATCAGTTGGACGTGGATTATCGCCCGGTGACGTTTTCCAAGACCGGGCCCGTGAGTGCAGCCCCTGTGGTCTTTGCTGGCTATGGATTAGTCACGCCCCAGTCAGAGGAACATGGTGCGTATGATTCGTACGTGCATCTGGATGTCAAAGACAAATGGGTGCTCATGTTTCGTTTTCTTCCTGAAAACATCTCGGCTGAGAAACGACAGTTTCTGGCGCGGTATTCCTCACTGCGCTATAAAACAATGGTCGCGCGGGATCTTGGGGCAGCCGGAGTGATTGTTGTCTCAGGGCCGACTTCTCAGGTCAAAGAGCAACTCGTGCCCGACCAATCAGATGGGTCGTTCTCGGGCAGTAGTCTGCCGATTCTGAGTATCACTGATGAACTCGCGAAAACCTGGCTGGCTGTGGCGCAGAAAGATCTGCAAGCTCTCCAGGCTTCGCTCGATGAGGGTGAGCCCCAGATGGGATTCGAACTCGAAGGCCTGACTGTCCAGGCCACGATTGATCTGGTCCAGCAAAAGCAAAGCGGTCGCAATGTGATCGCGCGCTTGCAACTTGGCGATCAGCCTGCCGCCTCGGCGGTTCTGGTCGGCGCGCATGTTGATCATCTGGGCAAAGGTCGCTCGTCGTCTTCATTGGCGAAAGATCAGGAATCCAATTTGATCCACTATGGAGCCGACGACAATGCCTCGGGAGTAGCGTCGATGCTGGAGATTGCTGAATATCTGGTCGGGATGAAAGCAGCGGGGAAATTGCAGGGTCCGCATGATCTGATTTTTGCGGCCTGGTCGGGAGAAGAATTGGGACTGCTCGGAGCCCATCATTATGTCGAAACATTCGACAATCCTCATGCAGATCCACATGCGCCCCGTCCGATCGTGGCGTGTTTGAATCTCGACATGGTCGGGCGCTTGCGAGAGAGTCTGGTCTTGCAGGGGATCGGTTCTTCAGATGTCTGGACACAGATCATCGAACAGAAGAATGCCCCCCTTGGTTTGAAACTGACGTTGCAGGATGATTGCTATCTCCCGACCGACGCCAGTGCCTTCTATCTGGCGGGCGTACCGATCCTGTCAGCCTTTACAGGATCACACGAAGAATATCACACCCCGCGAGATACCCCTGATCTGCTCAACTATGGAGGAACCGTCGAGATTTCCAAATTGATGGCGCTGATTGCCCGCGGCCTGGTCCTGACAGACGGGCTACCAGACTACAAGCAGCAGTCTCAACCGGCTGAGCAACGTCGGGCGAACTTACGAGCTTATCTGGGGACGATTCCCGACTACGCCGCCGAGGTGACGGGAGTGAAACTTTCCGGCGTTACCAAAGGGGCTCCCGCTGATCAGGCGGGCCTCATGCAGGATGATATTATCATCGAACTGGCGGGCAAAAAGATCGACAACATCTACGACTACACCTTTGCTATCGAGGCCCTGAAAATCGGCCAACAGGTGGACGTCAAAATCATCCGTGGCGATAAGACGCTGACGCTGTCGTTGACGCCATCATCGCGAGATTAGAAGACAGTTGATTTTCAACAGGCAAGTAATGCAGGATTTGTGAGTCTATGCTCACGCGGCTATCACTTGCTCAATATAAGCGAGCAAACAATCTGTAATTGTCAGAGAAGATAGGGGTTTTGCGCAAATATTGCAGCCAAAAGACTTCAACTTGCTGTCATGAGACGACTTAACGAAAGTTTCACACGCGATCCGGGTGATGAGATCCGATCATAAAATCGTTACGACCGCTGAAGCCACTACAATCCGAATAATCAGAAAAGTTGCTCATGGTGTTCAAATCACTTCTGAAATGGAGATCCTGTTGGCCCGTCTTATTGGCGTTGGGAATGACATCGTCGACAATGTCGGCTGAACCCTATCCGCTGGATTTACCACCCGCGATGTTTGCTCGATCGCAAGCTGATACCCATGATGATTTGCAGGAGCAGTTAGCGCAGACACAAGCTCAGGTCGCGCAGTTGCAATCTCAACTCAACCAGATGCAACAAGCCTCTTGTCAGGGATCTTCAAGTCTGCTCTTGTCGTCTCATTTAACAGAAGAACCGCTGCTGACTGACCAAGGCGCAGCGACCTCGATCGACCCGGAAGAGTTTTCTACGTTGACAGAAGATTTTGAAAAGCTGAGTGGAGAATGGTCGAAATTTCAAAAAGACGAAGCGAAGAAAAAATCTGACGCAGCCAAGAAACCGACGTTTCAAATCAACGGACGCATTCACCTGGATAGCTGGAGCTTTCTACGTGAGTCTGATGGGATCGGCTTTTTTGAAAATCCCAATCCAGCTTCACCTGACTTCGGAAATGATCCTCAAGACCGATTCGTTTTTCGACGAATCCGATTGGAGATGAAAGGAGACATTCTGGAAACGATGCTGTATCGCATTCAGCTCGATTTCAACAACCCAGCAGAACCGGAATACAAAGACGTCTACCTCGGTTTTCAGGAACTTCCGTTTAATCAGTTCTTTATTATCGGAAATCAGAAACGCCCTCTGGGACTCGATCATCTCAACAGCAGTCGTAATAACGTCTTTATGGAACGTCCGCTGGTGGTCGAGGCATTCAATGAAGATGCTCGACGCGTGGGAGCAGCGTTTTATGGCCATACCGATGATGATTCGCTCAACTGGGCCTATGGGATGTATACCCTTGAAAACTCGGCGAACTCCGGACGCATAATCGGCGACTCCTTGCAACTGAGCGCCAATGCCCGTGTCTCCGGAACTCCCTGGTACGACAGCTACTCGGATGGCCGTGGCTATTATCATTGGGGACTTGCCGGTATGCTCGCTCGCCCCGATGGCGATGATGGCCCAGCCGATCAGAATCAGAATGAAGGGCGTTTCCGTACCCGTGATGAAGCCCGTACCGACCAGCGTTGGCTGGATACAGGCCGCATCGCCGGGGCGCAGTGGTATGAGATCCTGGCATTGGAATCGATGCTGAATCTGGGGCCATTTCAATTAACCGGGGAATATCAAACGACCTGGCTGCAACGCGACAACACGACCACAGGGACCGGACCTGACGTGCATTTTCAAGGGGCCTACCTCTACGCTTCTTACTTTCTAACCGGCGAGCATATTCCGATTGATCGTCAAACCGGAACGATTGGGCGCGTTAAACCCTTTGAGAACTTCTTTCTGGTGGATCGCTGTGACGGGGGCTGCGGACATGGCTGGGGAGCCTGGCAGGTGGCAGCCAGATTCAGCTACCTGGATCTGACAGACGCCGACATTCTTGGTGGGGTCGGGTATGAATCGTCGTTTGCGGTCAACTGGCACTGGACGGCGTATTCCAAACTGCAGTGCAATTTGTCGTACTCGGATATTCAGGATCACCGTTCGGTGGGTGGCTACACAGATGGCAATGCCTGGATTCTCGGGACACGCCTGGCCATCGAATTCTAGTGGGAGCAGCCTGTCGATGATCGACAGGCAATGAATTCTGTATCAAGATTCCAAAGATTACGATCGCAATCATCGCAATTATTACTAATAGTCCAGGGGCAGAACGATGTTGACGCAGCGTCAAAAGATGTGCATGAAATGGAACATGGCAGGGGGGTGTCTGGTGATGCTCTTGGCCTGCATAATTGACTGTAGAGTCAATCAGGTTTTCGCGGACGACTCCTGCGTCAGCGGGTGTGTGGCCTGCCAGCAGTGTGGTTGCCAGATGAAAGTGGAAGACATCAAAGTCAGTCATCATTGCTGGCAGGTGGAAACGAAAACGGTCTGTATTCCTCCGATCACATTTCCATGGCAGAAGAGATGCAGCGAAGTTGATTGTGTCGATCCCGGCTGTGTTGTGGAGGGATGTGTCCCAGAGGGATGTCTTGGGGACGCATGTGTCGATTCCTGCGGGATGACGCATGGTCGATGGGGCTCCTTTCTCGACTGGCTTTGTGCGGCGAAGAGTTGTTCGCGGACGCGTTGTGTCAAATCTTTGAAAAAAGAGACTTACGAATGCCCGGCTTGTAAGTATACTTGGGAACCCAGCCAGCAGCAGGGCTGTGGTTCCCAAATCGATTGTTGTGTTCATCAATAAGTGTTGCACGCGCGAAGTGTGAACGTTCACATGAGCCGTCAACGATCAATCATGACTGGTGATGTTCTATGAACGCCCTTCTCATCGCCAGACTCACTTTCCTGCCTGTGATCACATCATTTCTGACTGCACTGACGTTTTACTGGAGCTTGACTCCGATCGCGGTAATTTCCAGCGGCATTCTGATCAGTCTGGTTTGCGTTCTGGGACCAAGACATGTCTCCATCTGGCAGCTACTGATGATCGGAACTGCCAGTTTGCTGGCGCCCGCGGCTGGTGCCTTGGGTGGGTTTTACACCACCCAATCAATACTCCAATTGTTAGGGCGACACAGTGGGATGATGCTGGTCCTGCTCAACTGTGTGTTCATGTTTCTGATTTTCTGGATGGTGGTCAGCGTGGGCATCTTTCTGGCTTTTCGGCCCCGACTGCCGCGGTGGATTTTTCCAGCAATGTTGGGGCTGGCATTCCTGGCGTGCCTGACGACAACCTGGGTGATGGTTCCTGTCGATGGATTTCGAAGTATTTCTCGAATCTGGCCCGTACAGGTGATTACATTTTTCAGCCTGTCGATTCCGCTCACATTTTTCATGACAATGTTGCATGTGCATAAAGCGCAACTTGCCAATCGTCTCATGTCGGTGAGTGATTCGTCAGTGAGTGATTCGGAAATCCCGGCGACGTCCACTCAATTGACATAATCAAATAGAAACGTCTTAAAGCCGGGCATTGTTGGTGATACCCTCCATATCATCATGCAGCCTCTGTAGAATATTAACGGGCTGTTAACTGGCCACTGAGGCTTTTCAATCTGTCATCATTTCACGTTCACGGGAATAACTCCATGCACGCTGCCGTCATCGAAAGCACAGGCCCTGCGCAAAATATTCACATTGTCGACATGCCCGTCCCGGTTCCTCAGCCTGGAGAAGTGCTGATCAAAGTGGGAGCCGTCAGCGTCAATCCGGTTGATACCTACATTCGTGCAGGGTCGGCTCCGCAACCACTCCCGTTTCCCTACATCATTGGTTGTGACTTTGCAGGGGTCGTGGATGCGCTCGGCGATGGTGTGACGGAATTCCAGATCGGAGATCGCGTGTGGGGGAGCAATCAGGGGGTCGCGGGGCGTCAGGGGACGTTTGCGGAATTGATTTGCGTCCATCAAGACTGGTGTTATCCCACGCCCCAGAAGCAATCCGATGAATCGGCAGCGGCGGGGGCACTCGTCGGATTAACGGCGCAACTGGGATTGTTCGAACGCGCCCACCTCCAGGCAAATGAGGTCCTCTTTATTAATGGGGGGAGTGGTGGTGTCGGCTCGAGTGTGATTCAGTTTGCAAAAGCGAGTGGAGCCAAAGTCATCACGACCGCCGGTTCTCCAGAAAAACGTGATTACTGCAAATCCCTGGGAGCAGACGCTGTCCTTGACTACCACGACCCGGAGCTTGACGCTCAGATCACCAGCGCCGCTGAGGCTCTTGGAGGGTTGCATCTGTGGTGGGAAACGCTTCGCGAACCCGATTTTGATCGCGTCGTCAAAATGCTCTCGAAATCAGGACGAATGCTCTTGATGGCCGGTCGCGAAGCCCGACCACAAATTCCAGTCGGGCCATTTTATGTCAAGGAACTTTCGCTCATCGGATTGATCATCTTCAACCATCCTGCGTCTCGACAAAAGCATTGCGCTCGTCGGATCAACGTGGCCTTCGAAGCCGGCCAGTGGACGCCTCTGATCGGCAGGACCATGACGCTCGACCAGGCGGCCGCAGCGCATGCCCTGCAGGAAGACAAAACATTACACAAACAGGCCTCCCTAAGCGGTAAGATCGTGTTGACGATGTGACGGATTCTCGACGACTTGCGCCACACTGGCACATTGCTTTTGACGCAGTTGCAACGCCGAATCGGGATTGTTCGATAAAATCACATCGCGCACAACGCCGATGAGTCCCAGCTTCAACCAGTGTTGATAATAGGTGTATACGGTTTGCCATGCTGGAAAATCGTGTGGCAACATCCGCCAACTGCAATTCGTCTGCCAGCGGTAATTGATGGCATTGAGCACGTCACGCAGATCTGTTGAGCGGTGCCTCCCTTTGTGGGACGGGGGCGGAAGAATTCTGGCCAGCAACTGCCATTTGAATTCCGTTAAATCAGAGGGATAGCGACGTCGTGAAGCACCTGACATGGGTTGTTCTTCTTTCTGCTCGGAGGCCTTGAGTAAGAGGACTAACATTTGGAGACTCAACAAAGGATCAAACTGTTTGGGCAAACCAATCTCGACTTGTAGTGAACGCTACGTACACGTATACTAAACGGGTGGCAACTACAACGCAAGGAGAAATGTACATTTCTGTTCATATTTGATAATATTCTTCCGGATCGCTGGTTTTTCACGCCTGATTCCGTACTATTGTGAACATGCACCCTCTTTCCCTCCATTCCGAATCTCACTTCTGGCGACTCGTATTGAGTCATTGCCAACGTTTGGGGCTATCGCTTTCGGAACTGGCCGAAAAAGCTGAGCTTTCCCGTACAACACTCCACCAGCTTTCCACAGGAAAAACTCGTCAGCCGCAGTCGAAAACAGTGCATCGCATCGCCGAAGCGTTGGGAGTGGACCCCACGGCTCTGACTCAACCGCCGCCTGTTGCCCCTACGTCAAGTCACGCCGTGACGTTTGTCGCTCCTGTTGCGACAGACTTTGCACGATTCAATGAACTGACGAATCCAGAAGTCACACGTCTCAAAGAGCATGCTCCCGAACTTTTTCAGGGCTGGTCAGCCAGCGACTTTGAAGAACTTTACAGTTGTTTTGGTGTCGGCGGTGCGCTGACTGAAGAGGGAGTTCGACTGGAAGCGGCCAGGATTTGTGAAAAAAGAGAAACCGTCCGCAAACTGGAAATCCTCCTGGAGACGCATCTCAGAGAAGCTGTCTTGCTCATGGTCGATTCACTGTTCCAGTCCGTGCAAGCCACTCCCGAGTCATTGCGAAATCATTCTTGAAAAGATGTGAAGGATTTCAGTTTTGTATTCATCCTTCACGCTTTTTATGCGTTTAGATGGAAACAGGACCGAGATTCTCAACCTTAAACAATGCGAGAGACACTTGAAGTACCTCGCCAACGCATCAGCCCTTGTTGATTGATGCGATGTTCTTGTCGACGGAAATTACCGCGTGTTTCTATTGTGACTATTGTTCGAATTGAGATTGTTGTTTTCACAACAGAAATCTCAGGATTCTAGGTTGAAATTGATGTCAGATCCTGTACTAATGAATGAGTCAGGCGAAAACGTTTCGCAGTAAGCGTTTTCATTTATGGTTTTATGATCGCGACAAAAAAAACGAGGACACTGAAAATGATTCTGAAAAACACAATGAAATCTGTGCTGTCTCTGTCTTTGGTCTGTGGCTTGGCCGCTGTTACGGCTGGCTGCCCCGCCGAAACAACAACCACACCATCGGGCACAACCACCACTCCCGAAGCTTCAACACCCTCAATGGGCGAAGAAGCCGGTTCAGCCACTGTTGAAGAAGGCACTCCAGCCGCTCCTGAAACAGGTTCAAGCGTTGGTAGCGGTGCAGCAGTTCCTGCTGGTGAGTAATTCTCGGCTTTGGCATTCTGAAGGATGATCCTTGCGTCCGAATTTTCGCCGCCTGTCATCCAGAGCAATTCAATAACCTCGGGTCGACCGAGGTTATTTTTTTGCATGGATTCCAAGATGATTACCAAAAAGGGCAGATTATGAACTCCGTCAAGTTCGCTATCGCCACACGACAACTCGGTTTGCCCACACCGCGCGCTTTCGACGCCGCTGCAGATCTGGGTGTGCAGGGGATTCAGCTTGACGTTCGGTATGAAGTCCACTTCAAGCAGACATCTGATTCCGGGGTGCGTCAACTACATCACCTCATTGCCGAACGACAACTCAAACTCGCCTCTGCGCTGCTCCCGACGCGCTATGCGCTCAGTGAAAGCGAACACATTGATCAGCGCATCGATGCCATTCGTGATGCGATGTCATTTGTTTCACAGCTCAAAGGGAAAGATCTCATCGTTCGCCTGGGAACTCTCCCCGACGATCCGGCTTCCAGGCCATACGAAAAACTGACTGAAATCGTCAGCGATCTGGCTGCCGCCGGGAATCATCTTGGAGTAAGGCTTGTGCTCAGTATCGGTCCGACGCAGTCAGACGAGATCCTCGCTTTTTTGGATTTGATCAAGACAGGCCCAGTAGGGATTGATTTCGACACTTATTCGATGCTGAGTTCTGGGGTCAATCTGGAAAAGTCATTTGCCCAACTCAAAAATTATCTGGCCCACGCCACTCTCCAGGACGGCCTGCAGGAACAACATGGCCGCTATCGACCCGTGCCGATTGGGGAAGGTGAAATTGAATGGCTCCCGCTGATGGCGATGCTCTCTGGACTGCCTCAACAGACTTGGAAGACCCTCCTTGCCTCACAAAACACACAACCCTTGCAAGAACTCCGCGCGACCTTGGAAACCCTCAAGCCTCTGACGGCGTTCTTTTAATCGCGGGCAATCGACAGCAGGCCTTTGACTGCGGATAAAGGATTCATCAGCCGTGGCTTTTCAAGCGGCATGTCGATTGAGCATCTCTTCGGCCAGTCTCATATTCTCGCGCAAGTGTTCCAAATTCAAACCGCCAATGACCAGCGAATTAACGGCAGAATTTCCGAGGACAAAGCGGATCGCCTCGCGAGGCGGCAGGCTGCCTGAAGCCAGACCTTTTTTGATCACCACGCCGATGCCCTTCTCGGCGGCTTCTCGCATGACGTCAGCCATTGATGTATCTCCCAGGTGATACTCCACCATGATCACCTGGGCCCATTGCAGGGCCATGCGACAACCAGCGACCGTTTTTCCTGAAAACCCGATAAGCCCAACTTCGCCTGACTGCTGCCATTGCTGCAGCGTCTCGACAACATCTGTTTTTTCCTGGATAAATTCATCACGTCCATTGGAATGGACATAGACCAGATCCAGCCGATCGGTCTTGAGTCGAGACAAACTTCGTTCAACACTCAACTGGGTCGCTTTGCGGGTGTAATCGTAATGTGATTGACCATTTTCAAACGTCTCTCCGGTTTTCGTGGAGAGGAAATATTCGGCCCGACGATGGCTGATGGCTGCTCCGATCCGCTCTTCACTGATGCCATACGCCGGGGCGGTATCGATGATATTGATCCCGATATCGAGCACTTGATTCAACAGTGTTGTTGATTGCTCCTGCGTGGGGAGGTCGTAGCCTGTCGGGTATTTGATGTTCTCGTTGCGACCAATTTTGAACGCGCCGTAGCCGACAGCTGTGACAGACTGGCCTGTCTGGCCTAATGGTAATCGTGTCATTGAACGGGCTCCTGAGGGGAAGGCCATGATGGGCGAACGCGATGGAACGCGATGGAGCGGTCCAGTTGATTCGTCTCCATGTTTTCTAAAGAACTTCATAACCATCTTTCCCTCGTCTATCTCCCTGACAAGATGTTGATAAGGATCTCAGCCGGCTTGACGTCGCTGAATAGGCTCTTGTGTTGACAGGGGCCAGGCGGTCCAGAGATCAATGGTTTCCCACGGCGGGGCCGCCACTGGAGGTTTGGGCCACTCAGAGAGTGCTTTTTCGAATCGCGTTGTCTGCTGGGCGCTTTGGTCGTGATGACGATGAGGATGCCCCATTTGCTCACAGATCGTCGCTACAATTTCTTCGGCCACACTGGGAGCAAAGGCGAGCTTCGTGGGCCAGACGGTGATCACATTGTGATCGTAAAGAATCACCGGCTTTTCAGGACGTCCGCCATGCGCCGTCAGCCCTTCTGCTCGATCGACTCGGTAGGTCCCCCAGAGTGTTCTGGAAAAATCCATCCCCGGCAAGACAGACGAAAGTTCACGGGCAGCGTGTACAATTAATTCCTCACGTGATTTGCTTACCCCCTGTTCGGCGATTTGCCCTCCCAACTGCCAGACGACGTCTTCATCTGGTGACTGGTGCCCGGGCACAGATTCGGAAGTGATCGTCACGCGGGTTTTGGAACCATCGACACAGTGCCCTTGAAACATCGGCAGCTCTGCACCGGGGGTTCCTTTGACGACAACCATATGCAACGGCCTGCGCTGCATGCATGGAGACGACAGACCAATTTTGTGTCGTAATTCTTCATTTCCAGCCCCGGCTGCGAAGATCACAAAACGGGGGACCAATGTCAGGTGTTGAGGCGGCTGCGAATCACCGTTGGTTCCTCCATGAGGCTGCAATTCGATCTGTGTGACGTGGCCACGTTCTGAGACCGACCAAGTCACTTCTGACTGGCTGATGTCCAATAACTGTCCGGCGCAGCGACGCGCCAGGCCCTGGAGAAAACTTCCCGGCGAAATGACCTGCTCCGGCATCCATGAGACTTGCCCGGGAACATTCTTGAGCACACTTGGTCGAGAGGTCTGGGGGATCGATTCGGGTTTGACCTTCAAAGAGAGTTGCGCTCCGAGCATCCCTAGCCGCGAGGAAAAGTTGTCTGTCCGCCACAGGTAACACCCATCACTCCGCAAAGCCACTCGCGACAAATCCGGCTGGATGCTGCCCGACAAGGCGTCACGCCAAACACCGGGCATGTCGCTGATATGATGGGCAGATGTCGTCAACAAGCCGTCGAGCGAGTATTTCAATCCACCATGGATGATGCCTTGAGAAGCCAGTGTCTGCCCGCTCCCCAACCCTTGAGATTCCAGCAACACCGCGCGATATCCATTGCGCAAGAGTCGATCAAGGGTCCACAACCCGGCGGCACCGCCGCCCACGACAACGACGTCCACCTCACACTGCACCGTCGCGTGTCGACTTTTTGACATCTTATTACTCATCCGTGATCATTTGATTTTCGAGTCGAAACATCATGTTTGACTGATATTGGTACATGAACAGACGGCGGTTCATGCTCTGACAATAGCTGTTGTT
>JBGSVC010000179.1:0-5619 GCA_041753175.1 Planctomycetaceae bacterium | reverse complement strand
ATGGAACTTCAAAACCGCATCGTACTCGCTCCAATGACCAGAGCCCGCGCAGGCAAAGAGCGGATGCCCAATTCGTTAATGGCTGAGTATTACGTGCAACGAGCCAGCGCCGGCCTGATCATCACGGAAGCCACCACCGTTTCCCGACAAGGCAACGGTTGGCCTCAAACTCCTGGTATTTATACCGACGAGATGTCACAAGCCTGGAAACTCGTCACCTCCGCTGTACACGAAGCAGGCAGTAAAATCTTTCTCCAGTTATGGCATTGTGGACGGGCCTCACACAGCAGCTTCCACAACGGAGCCTTGCCGGTGGCCCCCTCAGAAATCGCCATCCAGGGTGATGGCGTCCATACCGACCAAGGCAAGCAGCCGCACGAAGTTCCTCGTGCCTTGACGACTCAGGAAGTCGCACAAACAGTTCTGGATTATCAGGCAGCCGCCCAACGCGCACTCGATTCCGGTTTCGACGGCGTGGAAATCCATGCCGCCAATGGATATCTGATCGACGAGTTTTTGCAGTCAAAAACGAATCTGCGCACCGACAACTATGGCGGCTCCATCGAACAGAGATATCAGTTTCTCAAAGAAATCGTCGACGCCATCTCTCAGGTCTGGCCTGCAAATCGAATCGCCGTACGCTTATCTCCCAATGGCGTTTTTAACGATATGGGAAGTCCTGATTTCCGCGAACAGTTTTTATATGTCGCGGAACAACTCAGCGCCTACGGGCTGGCCTACCTCCATCTCCTCGATGGATTGGCGTTCGGATTTCATCAACTCGGACAGCCGATGACTCTCTCTGAATTTCGTGACGTCTTCAACGCGCCGATCATGGCCAACTGCGGTTACGACCAAACCTCGGCTGAGACCGCCATCGACCAGGGGCAGGCAGATCTGGTCGCCTTTGGACGACCCTTCATTTCCAATCCCGATTTACCCGACAGATTCCTCAATAACTGGCCTTTGGCAGACATGGCTCCTGTCAGCGACTGGTATTCTCACACCCCACAAGGCTACACGACCTACCCCAAATTCCAGTCATAACGGTTCTTTTCGACCCGCCTTCTCACATCCCCGGCGGCGGCGGAAGTTCAATATAACCCGTCGTGTCGACGTTGCTCCCGCCATACATCGGCGGCGTTGGCAACAATTCCACATGATCCTGCACATGCAGGGGATCAGAAGGCTGCATTTCAAAACTCATCCCAAAGGGAATCGCCTCGTCTGCCGCTTCCGTCAGATCTCGCTCCCGGGAGACCGGAATACCTTCGGGCTTGAGCAAATTCACAGGCTGCTGATTTAATTTTTCTTTCAGACCAGAGAGACCTTCCAGCTTCATCGTTTTCAATGCTCCCAACACCATCCCCCGATGAGCCATCCAGGCATCATCGACATTAAAATTCCCCAGCGGTAAATATAACGTCGCATAACGGCATTCAGGATTCGAGACCACAAAACTAGCCAATGATCCCGGCTTGATTTTGTCTTCCAGCGATTCAATCACATAGTCCCCTTTTTGCAGCACCAATGCCGCGATCGATTCCTGGTGAGTCCCAAATTCCATCAGGCCGCGGGCATTGCGCGTCGTCCGCACCTGCAAAACCCGAACCGGTTGAAACTGCGTGACATACTGCATCAACACGGTCGTTTCCGGTTGACGGGCGACAGGCTTGGCAACGCTCTGTTGTCCTGCTGGCATGGGATTGGAGACAGGGAAATCCTGATCGATCAGCACGCCAGCCAGATTCGTGGCCTTGCCATAATTCAGACCATCCGGATTGCCACTGCGAATCAGCAGCACCTGCAAGTCGTCTTCTGGTTTTAGATTTTTGTTGAGATTATAAAGCAGTCGATCCATAAACAACGCCGAAGATGTCTCGTCGCCATATAGACTACCGATCACCATCACCTTGTAACTCCCTTTGCCGATCAGGTGATATTCGAATGGTCGTTTGTCCGGCGAGTTCGCACCCCGATACCAGCGGACGCTGGCCTGTCCTGCGGGGGCATTCCCTGAAGCGTCCCCTTTTTGTTGGAGATTTGCCGTGTTTAGAATTTGAGGCGTGGCATCACCTTCGAGCATCATGGTTGCTGGAGGCTGATACATAGAGCCTGCCACCCTTGGCCCCTGCGCCACAAGGAAACCTGCCTCATCGACTGCGCGCACAACCTCTTCCGGGTTCATCGGAAACAAAGTCTCTTCCAGCGACGAGGCTGCCGCAGACTGAAGTGAAGACACCACCGCAGGTCTCGAAGACACGTCGCCTGGCATCACGGAGTCCTCAAAGTTCCCCGAAGCCCCAAATGATGACGATGGGGAAGAAGCAATCGGTGCCCCTAACGAGACACCAAAATTGGGTAGAAAACTGGCCGACAAGGGTGTCGAGGCCACAAGCGCAGCAGGCGCATCCGACAACCCGGGATCCGGAGTCCACTCCCGAAGCGCAGGAGCAGCGACCCCTGAGGTACGGGTCTTGTACCAGTCATATGTCGCTGCCGAATAAGTCAATAACTGCTGATGATGTTCAACAACCCAGGCACACGCCGGCGCAGCCAGCAACAGGGCAACAAAGCCTTGCAAAAACGTTTTCATAATCACGACCTGAAAGGGGCTTAAGGTCACAAGACAATCGAAAAGGCTTCACAACGGATGCCAATCGTCGTCTCAACAATCCACCCCGTCATCGAAAGTCCTCTTTCAATCACGGGGCGCTAAGTCAAATGTCAGGTCCGAATAGACCTGCGGCGCCTTGAGTCGCGATCCAAAGAATCGCGACTCAATGACACCGTGAATGTTTCTATGACGAGAAAAGCTCTCACCAGACGAACTACCGTTCGATACCCAGGTGATATTTCAACTCTTCAAATCGTCGGATGTATTCTTCACTCGTGGAATGCACGTGTTCGGCTTCCGTAATGAAACGAATGCCATCGCGGTGCTGAACACCATCGCGCTCGAGAATATCGACAAACGCTTCGGTATCCTGTCCATACATGATGATCAGTTTGTGTTCTTCAAACTGCACTTCCAGAGGAATGTGCGGATTGAGAACCGCGATCCCGGTGCAACCATCGTTGACCAGCAGATCTTCGTAGTCATACAGAATGCTCCGCAGAACCGGGAGGTCGATGGATTCCCGATGCAGGTCCTGATGCTTGTCTCCGTTTTGGTTGTGACTGGTCTCCAGCACGACATCGACTTCATCGCCCAGAGGCTCAAGCAGCTCAATGAACAGATCCATGATCGATTCTTTTGACTGAGCAGCCATGATGACCGGAATATCAACTCCGGTCTCTTTGTCCTGATAGACTTCAGCGCGATAACCCGCACTGGGCACAACTTCCAGATTGAATGAGGGACGTACAGCATCGGAGAGCAAAAAGCTCCCGTAGCGCGCCGTCTTCAAATGTCGTTGAATCTGGTCTTCGTTTAAACTGTCAAAACAACTCTTGCGAGGAGCGCCCGCAGTCGAACTGCGACTCTCGTGTGTTGTTGTCTTTCGTAAGAAACCCATCGTCTTACCTGTCCCCTTTGTAGAACGCGACTCGTACTTAAGCGCGTCCTGCGGCTCGTAATAGGACTCCCTCCGATTTTCCTCTGTCAGGACAAATCGTTCGCCTGCAACCCCGTGAGATCTCTCACTGTCATCAGTTGCCTGCAACTTCGTTTCGTCTGTCAGTCCAGGTGAGCCGTCCATGCATCATTCTTCCGAACACAGCAACAATAGCATGTGTTTTTTGAGGGGGTCGGAAGACTTTCCTGCAACCGGATTTTTTGGCCTTTTGAACCCCCCACTTAATCCACTTTCGGGTTCTGAGGGGTTCAGATAAGCCAGTAAAACAGTCCGGTTGCATCGATTGTGAGAATTGCGGACAATATCAGGGCACCCTTTAAATTCTCACCGTTTGGATTCTCATCCTCCTCATGGAACACATCCCGATGCTTTCAAAGTCGACCCACACAACACGCCCGCAATCCCTGACACTCTGGGGCACAACCCTGTGTCTGCTGCTCATGTCTGACCTTGCTCTTGCGCAGCCGGTAGAAATGCAGGCCCCCCCCACCCAGAACACCTCTTCGGCTCAAGCAGAAACCTGGGAACAAATCAGTATCGACAACAACCCCTCGGGGTATCGCCGCACAACGTTGACAACCGACCCATCAGGAAAAGTCTCTCTGAATTCGCTGGAGCATCTCGAACTAACCCGCTTCGCACAGACAATCAGCATCGATGCCATCCGGACCTCCCTGCAAACCAAACAGGGTAATCTCTCCGAGTTCTATTTCCGACTCGACAACAAACCCCTGATGACGATCGAGTCCACTGGTATCCGCAAAGGCGATCAGATGCACATCACCACGAAAACCGGAAACACCGAAAAGCAATCGACTCTTCCCTGGAACGACAAAATCATCAGTACCGATTTCGCAGGTTATCTGCTGGAAACAGATCCCTTGGCTCCAGGACAGAAACGAACCATGCAAGTCTTCCTGCCCGAATACGGCCAGGTTGACGATGTCACACATCTCTCCAAAGGGCTCATCGAACAAAAACAGCCCGATGGCAGCGTCAAGGTCTTTCACGTCATTGAAGAATCGATGACCCTCCTCCCCGGCAGCATCACCACGATTTATCTCACCAAAGACAACATCTACCAGTACAGCCAAACCCGACAGATGGGACTGACCATCGTCAGTTCACGCACCTCAAAAGACAACGCCCTCAAAGAAATCGTCCCTCGCATGATCGACATCGGGATGAAGTCTCTCGTCAAACCGACTCCCACGCTCAACAAAGGCGACCGCAGCCAGAAAGTAATTTACGAACTCAGCGTGCCTGAAACCCGCATCTCTCAAATTCCTCCCCATGGTCGTTATCAGCATGTCGATCAGAAGGCCCAGGGAAATTTGAAAGAGTTAATCGTCACCGTCGACGCACGTGGCGGGTTTCCCCAAAACCCTCTCGAAGATTTGAGCCTCATTGACCAGACAGAGTTTTTAGCAGAGACGTTGTATCTCGAAGTTTCCAATACCGATATTCAAAAACTCGCCCGTCAGGTTCCACCAACCCAGGATTCACGCCAGCAAGCCGTGGCGCTCGAAAAATTCGTCTATCAACAGATGACGCGCAAAGATTTCAGCACCGCCTTTGCAACCGCCGCTGAAGTCGCCCAATCACTACAGGGAGACTGCACTGAACATGCGGTCTTGCTGGCTGCCTTATTGCGTGCCCACAAAATCCCTTCTCGGGTCGCCCTCGGGCTGGTCTATGTCGATCATCTCAAAGCCTTCGGCGGACACATGTGGACAGAAGCCTGGATCGACGACCGCTGGCTCCCACTGGACGCCACGTTAGGAACCGGCGGCATCGGAGCAGGTCACATCAAACTCGCTCACTCGTCACTCTCCGAAGACAGCCCCTTCCCGATCGCCCTCTTCGCCCCCATCATCGAACTCCTGCAAGACTTAAAGATCACCATTCGCGAGCAGCAATAATCTCCCAGGTTCGCCGTCAACCAGTTGAATTAATGAAATCGGATCAATCCTAACGTAAAGTCATCTTCAAAGTTGTCCGTGGCGTTATAAGTTGATACGTACTTAATCGTCGACTGAAG
>JBGSVC010000178.1:0-20618 GCA_041753175.1 Planctomycetaceae bacterium | reverse complement strand
CTCAATATGCTTTCGTTGTCGTCCTCGAACACGCAGGCTCAGGAAGCACCCAGGCCGGTCCTCTGGTCAAACAACTCATCACGCAAATGCTGGATGAAAGACTTCTCTATCCCGACGCTCCACAACTCGCCACCGAATCTCCTTCGCTGACACAATAGTCTGTTGACTCAGTACCTTTCAGCCGATGGATCTTACGGTAAGGGCGAACCTCAGAGTGAGACGGGGTACTTAAAAATGGACTGTTTTGGCCATCGATATTGAAAGACGTCTTTTTGTTTTTAACGTTTTCATCAGGCTGCTGCTGCTGCTGCTGCTCAAAGACGAATAGTTACGCCGCTCATCGATGTGTGATCGACAGATGACTTATTCCAATTACCGTCTCAGTTCGTCCAGGATTTCTGGAGTCAACTTGATCTCTTCGCGGCCAGGAGTTGGAAACGAATCGACGATCGTCAGCTTCTCGGTGTGCAGGTCTCGCACATAATCGTCGGCAGAACCCTGGTAGGGAGTTCCTTGCGGACTGAGCAATGCTTTGACGAAAGGTTCTGCATAATGTTCACCATTGCGCCGGATCACCCGACCAATCTCTCCGTTGCTGAGTTTGACATAGCTACCAATAGGACACAGACTCAATTGCTTTAGAAAGCATCGCACTGTATTCGTATCATACACTCCTTCACCGGAAAGCTTGACCAGCGCTTCCATCGCGGCACTGGCCATCAACGCCGGTCGCCAGGGTTTTGTGGAGATCAACTCAACATAGGCATCTGAAACATGCAGGATGTGAGCAAACGGATGGATCATGTGTCCTTTACGATTTTTCGGATAGCCCTTGCCGTTGGGTTGCTCATGGATCTGATAACACACAAGCGCGACCTGATTGGATAACCCCGAAATGTTTTGCAGCATTTCAAGCGCAAACGTCGGATGCTTTTTGTACTGCAAATGAAGCAGCGTATTGAGTCGTTGTTGAGGATTGCGAATATGCAACGGCAGCTTGACTAATCCCCAATCATGCACCATGGCACACAGGCCAATCAGTTTGACGTTCGCTTCGTCATAACCCAACTCAACTCCCAGCGCCATCCCATACATCGACATCTTCAGGCAATGGTCTGCCATGCGTTGATTGCGACCCGCTTCTGCAGCAACCATCATCAGTTGATCCATATCGTTGGTCAACTCGGTCAGATAAGTTCCTGTCAGATTTGAAAACTCATTGCTGGAAACCGACTTGCCCACCAGCACGCTTTTCATCATGTTGTCGAGGGCATGAGCGGTCTCTTCATGATTTCGAATCAACTCCTCACGCTTGCCCAGGTCGTAGCCACGACGACCATGAATCACGACTGTGTCACGCAATGACGGCCCGTTGTTTTTTACAAATAACGAGCCCGTCGAAATAATCTCATCGAGCCTTTGCGTCAGGTCAGACCCCAGAAACTCCAAAGGCTCATCTTTGAAGAGTTGAGGATCCAGCTTCATTCCCGCCACATCAACTTCATTGACCTTGACGTGATCCTCATCACGCTTGACGAGCAGTTCCTTAAACCTGGGCGTAATCACCTGACCTTCAGCCAGTAACAAAACACCACGCTGGTCGAAGATGGGCTTTTCGAGTTCATACCCTTCTGTCAGGTCGCCGACACGTACCGGCAGGTTTCCACTCCCCGGACCAACGACCCCACTATTATCCTTCAGCTCACCGATCTTCACGCCACCAATCACGCGCTCAACGGACCCTCCCGACTCAACGGATTTCGATGTCTCAACTCTCGTGACGTGCTGATCATCCGGATGTGTTTTTCCACTCTCCAGAACACTGCCTTCCAGAATGACTTCAGTCGCTGAAGCCTCTTGATCGACATCTTCGATGGGGGTCGCGGTTGCTTCTGACATAGGTGAAAGACTTTTCTATTTGAGTGAGCAAGTCAATTTCGAAGATGAGTTCATGGTTTTCACATGCTTCCAATCAAAGAGGCTGAGCACCTGTTCGGTACACAACCAGTTCCATCAACCCTAGAACACGACAGTGCACACTCCAGAGAACTGAGGAAAACAGCCGACAGGGATTTTCCCGCATTCTGAAAAGAAGGAAGGGTTGGACGACCTATGTCGATTATTCCATGCCTGCATGAGACTGGATTTCACCATAAGTTTGCTATGATCAATGAAATCTGTGATCAATTAAAACTGTGATCGAGTAGAACTTTAGGACACCGTTGGTTCTTTCATTGACATCAGTGAGAATGAATTCGCGAAATGTTTACAGGACTTATTGAATCAAAAGCACACCTCAGGGGGTTGACTCCACAAGGCCCCTCCGTCGACTTGACTATCGAATTACCCTCGCCATTTGTTGCCGATCAACTCCACACTGACCCGGCACGCATCGGCGACAGCATCGCGATCAATGGCTGTTGCCTGACGATTGTTTCCATCGAGCCTGCCAGCGTACGTCAATCGGAACGCTGGACATTTCAAGCCGGCAGCGAGACGTTATCAAAAACGAATCTGGGGAAACTTCTAGTTGGAGATGAGGTCAATATTGAACGTGCCCTACCGGCCAACGGTCGACTGGGAGGGCATTTCGTGCAAGGACACGTTGATGGTGTCGGCAGTATTTCCAGAATCAACCATGAAGAGGACTGGGTCTTTCTGTTTGTTTCATGCCCCTCAGAACTCACCAGTCTGATGGTTCCCAAAGGTTCGATCACGATCGATGGCGTCAGCCTGACTTTGGTGCATGTCGATCACAGTGAATTCTCGATCGCATTGATTCCACATACGCTCTCGGTCACGACTCTGGGCCTGAAATCTGTCGGCGACAGCGTCAATCTTGAAACCGACATCCTCGGCAAATATGCAGCCAAGTTCCTATCCGCACAACCTCGAATGTGATAACATCCCCTATTGGTCGAAAGAGCACGGAGCATTTCCGGGAACTCCTCTTTGACCCCGCCATCTTCGTATTGTGGGAACGCTCTCGTTCCTCGCCCAGCGATTTATGAGCCAGGCCGTCCGGCAGACCCGTTCTTATCTGATGAACCTGTTTGCAAAACACGGCTTCAATCCGCGCCATGATCTGGGCCAAAACTTTCTCATCGATCTCAACATCATCGAACTGATTGTTTCGAGCGCAGAACTCTGTCGCAATGATGTGGTTCTCGAAATCGGTGCCGGGACCGGTGGCATGAGTACGTTCATGGCCACGCAGGCGGCAGAAGTCATCTCCGTCGAGCTTGACTCAAACATGTTCCAGCTTGCCTCCGAGACGACGTCTCACTTTGGCAACATCACGTTGTTGCATCAAGATGCGCTGCGGAACAAAAATAACATTGCGTCCAACATTCTTGACTTGCTGCAAGAAAAACTTGCCGTCTCACCCTCAAGACGACTGAAGCTGGTTTCAAACCTCCCCTACAATGTCGCCACGCCGATCATCTCCAATCTCATCGGCGGAGCACTCCCCTTTTCACGCATGGTCGTCACCATCCAGTTGGAACTCGGCCTGAAGATGAAAGCCAAGCCAGGCGACGGAACCTACGGCTCACTCTCCGTCTTCCTGCAATCTTTGGCTAATGTCAAGGTTCTCAGAAAGTTACCGCCGAGCGTCTTTTGGCCACGACCCAAAGTCAACTCGGCTGTTGTGCAGTTGATTCCCAATCCCTTGAAGCGCAAACAGTTATTGAGTATCCCCTTTTTCAACGACTTCGTCCGTCGCCTGTTTCATCAACGACGCAAATTCATGCGATCGTTGTTGGTGGGGATGTATCGCAAGGATGTTGACAAGTCAAAGATCGACGAAGTTCTCGATCTTCTCAAGATTGCACCCGATGCCCGCGCCGAACAACTCAGGCCCGCTCAATTGCTGGCTGTTTCCAATGCCATTTATCAACTGATCGAATACGGTGAACTGAGCGTCTTGCCAGAGGTCTTCGATGACCAGACGTCCTCCGAAGACGACGATGATGAGTCCATGACAACTGACCTCGAGGATGACGACATCATTCTCGACCATGATGACCAAGGAGCTTGAAGATGACCCCCATGGAAGAGCGATTTTTGTGTGAAGGCCTGACCTTTGATGACGTCCTGCTGGTTCCAGCATACAGTGAAATCATGCCCGCCGAATGCGACGTCGACACCAGACTGACTCGCAACATTCCCTTGCATATGCCAATCGTTTCCAGTCCCATGGATACCGTCACGGAAAGCGATATGGCCATCGGGATGGCTCAGGAGGGTGGGATTGGGATTATTCATAAAAATATGTCGATCGAGCAACAGGCGCTCCAGGTTGATCGCGTCAAACGTAGTGAGCACGGCGTGATTGTTGATCCCGTCACTCTCCCCCCCACTGCTAAAGTTGCCGATGCCAAGCGACTGATGGATGAAAGAAATGTGGGAGGAATTCCGATTACGGAAAATGGGAAACTCAAGGGGATTTTGACACGTCGCGATTTGCGTTTCCTTGATTCTGATCAGATTCGCATCGATGAGGTGATGACCAAAGACAAACTCGTCACCGCCTCGGAAAACACAGACCTGAAAGAGGCAGAACGTCTGCTGCGAGTCAATAAAGTTGAAAAGCTTTTGCTTGTCGATGACCGATATCAGTTAAAGGGACTGATCACAATCAAGGACATCGATAAGAATCTGCAGTTTCCTCGCGCATCGAAAGATCAACGAGGACGTCTGCGAGTTGGCGCAGCAGTGGGAGTTCATGACTACCACCGTGCAGAAACTCTCATCGCAGCAGGTGTCGATGTTCTCGTGGTGGACAGTGCTCACGGACATTCCCGGAATGTTGTTGAGACCGTTGCACATATTAAAAAGCAATGGAAGATCGACGTCATTGCAGGAAACATTGCCACCAAAGAAGGGGCACGGGCGTTAGCCGATGCGGGAGCAGATGCTGTCAAAGTCGGGATTGGTCCGGGTTCCATTTGTACGACACGTATCATTTCCGGAGTCGGAGTTCCTCAACTGACAGCAATTCAACAAGCTGTCGAGGGGTTAGCCGGTTCGGACGTTCCTATCATCGCCGATGGCGGAATTCGCTATAGCGGTGACATGACCAAGGCGATCGCGTTTGGTGCCAACTCAGTCATGCTGGGAGGACTTCTGGCAGGACTGGCGGAAAGCCCGGGCGAGATGATTTTGTATCAAGGTCGTTCGTTCAAACGTTATCGAGGGATGGGTTCCATCTCTGCGATGGCGAAAGGATCGAGCGAACGTTATCGGCAAAGTGCGTCTGACGACGACAAAGGGCGAGCCAACAAACTTGTTCCCGAAGGTGTTGAAGGACGAGTGCCATATAAAGGATCACTCTCGAATCTCTTATTCCAACTCACCGGAGGTTTAAGAGCAGGTATGGGATACCTGGGAGTGAAATCGATTGAGGACCTGCGGACGAAGTCACGATTTATCAAAGTCTCCGCAGCGACGGTTAGGGAGAACCATCCACATGATATCGCGATTACTCAAGAAGCACCCAATTACACGGCAGAATACCTGCCGGGTGAACATTTCTAATGGAGTTCAGACACATTCACGCGTCTCATGGCGTGGGGTGTGTTCTTTCATTTTTGTGGTCGGGGTGTCGACATGGCTGGTTGGCCAGTGTCTGGCAAAAGATCCGTTGGATAAATTGCGCAGACGCTCAGCCGAGCGCGATTGGAAGAAATTGCAGGAACGATATACAGACACGGATGTGGCGTCGCCGGGCATGTCTGGGAATCCACAAAACGGTGTTTCGCAAATGCCGACATCTCAAAGCGGGGTTGGGGCGCAACAGGATTTTCAAAACAGGTCTGAAGAGTCACTTTCTCAGACACAGCTCCCACCTGAGCCCGTGACAGCAAGTCGGATGAAACCACAGGGGATGCAGCAGGTCCAGACACAACCGCAGAAGGTAATTTCAGAAGGCTCGCTGTCTCGCTCGGCGCAATTATCGGGAGAACTGGAGTCTGTCAGTCCAGATGCTCAAATGCAAAAGCGACTGCAGCGATCTGAAGAGAACCTTTCGAGTATTCCGCTGACGCCTTACGAGTTTGAAGTCTTCAAGGCTTCGGAAGTCAGGCCGCTGTTTGAAGATTATCTGCCAACGCAGACAGGTATTGCTGACGAAGGCATGGTGTCTGAAAAAGCTCAGCCTGCTCCATCTGATCAGACGTTTGATGAATTGCCGGTGGGACTGTTTGGAATTGATGAGTCAATTGTCGAACACTCAAATGTCGAACACTCAAAATTGCCGCCGCTGCCTGAAACGAGTATGGATCGAATTCGCCAAGAACGTCGATCGGCAGGAGAAATTACAGCATATCCTGTGTCGACGACCGTCCAACCTGATCGACTCTTTTTATTGCCTGAGTTCCGTGATCCCGAGACAGATCCTGCGCAGTTGGCGAAAATTACCAATATATCGCCATTTTTGACTTATGAGCCCGATCCGGAAACACGACGAACGGATCCCTTGAGAAACATCTGTCTGGATGATTGTCCAGAATGCGACGAGCGCGTCGACTATATGTGTCCAGAGGTGTTTTATAAAGAGTCTGGAACTCTGGATCGCTATTTTGGCGATACCAACTTTCAATGGACAGCTACGAACGTCCATCACAATCCTCTTTATTTTGAAGATGTGACGCTGGAACGTTATGGACATGACCACCATCCCCTGGTGCAACCAGTCATCTCTGTCGGAAAGTTTTCAGGACAGTTGCTCGGATTGCCTTATCAGATGGTTTTGCATCCGGTTCATGAAGATGTTTATCCGTTGGGATACTACCGTCCTGGAGAACCAACTCCGCGTTTACTTTATCAGATTCCTTTGAATGCTGAAGCGGCTGCTGTCACGGGTGCTGTTTATACGGGATTGTTTTTCCTGTTGCCTTAGGGAGTGTGTTTGTCGTCCTCAAAATCGCTGTCATCGACTGAGTTTTTCAAACTGATCGATGGCTGGAACTGAGGGTTAAAGCTGGTTCTGCGGCGATAGGACAAATCTCATATTTCGTTGTTTTGGGAAATGCTGGTTGTTCCTTAAACATTAGAGGAATGGAAGCCAGGCCGATTGGCCACATTAGCCAACGGGCCAGACTCCTGGGTGTTGAATTGGACCGACATCAGAATCTATGACGGGGACTTTTCACGCGAATTCTATTATGTCCCCTTCACCCTAAGCTTAAAAGTTGCGCGGAATATTGATTTCGTTACCGGAATGCAAGAACGTCTGGAACCAGCTATTGAGGGCGGGATTGTGACCAGAATTCGAGGAAGTCGGCGACGGCCTCTATTGCAGGTTCAGCGCCCTGGCGGTGCTCTTGGGGTGTTGACCCGAAATAGTGGCTGATCCAGCCATTGACTTGCGGGTTTGCCTCATTCAGAAATTGTTTGAATTCTGCCATGTTGCAGGCCAGAGGAAAAGTTTCTTCAATGAGCAACGGTCGTCCGATTTGATAGGTTTTCAAAGCTGCGAGTTCCTGCTCGAGGTTTCCGCTTTTTGGGTAGACATGAATGCTGACAAAATCGAACGGATGGTCCTGGGAATAAAAAACCGATTCAGCTTTTGGCCAGACAAAAGCCCAGGGGATGACGCCGACGGTGGTGAGTGTTTTTGTGTCGTGTTTGCGGATTGCGGAAACCTGTCTGGTGGACCAGTCATGTGCGATTTGTTTCTGGTCTCGACCGTCAAGATCCTGAGTGAGTCTTTGGACGAAATGAAAGCCGCCAAGTTCACCGGTCAGCCAGGGATGCTCTTCGGGCTTGGGGGGGACAATGACTGGTTCGTTCATCAGATCGTAACAAAAGACGACAGGGCGATCGGCACAGGTTTGGGCGATTGATTCCCAAAAGAATGCCTGAGCTGACCAGCGTTCTGCTTCGGAAAGTGTGTCGTACCAGTCAGGGCTGTTTTTTAGACGGAAGCAGTTCAAGCCGGTTAGATCGAGGTAGAGTCCGGTTGTCTCCGCCAGATCGAGTAGCTGGGTCAAGCGTGCCAATTGCTCAGGTTTGACTTGATCAGGAGCAGACAAATAGGTGGGAACCTGTAGATGCCAGCGGACAACATTCGCTCCGAGCTGTTTCATTTCCTGGAAATCCTGCTCGACTTGTTGCCAGCCTTCGGGAGTATGCCAGTCTTCTTCAGCAAGGTGATCCATCTGTCCCAAATAGTTGAACCCCCAGGGGCTGAAGGGTTTCAGGGTGGCCTCTTCTACGAAATGTGTTTTGTCAGAAGAGAGAGTGATACGCGGGAGCGACTGTGTGAAGGCTTTTGCGTTGAGGGAAAGTAATACAGTCATCGCCAGAATGATGTGTGTGAGAGCGCGAAGCATGTTCGTCTCCTGAGCAGAGGGTCGATGAAAGAGAGAGTGAAAGGTTCTGCTCACTCTTGTGACATCGTTGAGCGCCATTCATCGTAGTCGGGTTACGCGGAGGACCGCAACACAGAAATTGTGAGTACAGGTCGCGTCCCTTTTGCAGAAGAAGATGAAAAAGGAATTTGGACTTTGCAAGTCCTTGAACAGATTCCAATCAACGTCATGTTGTAAAAACCGATGGCAAAGGCCTGGCGTTCAGTGTCGACGTGGATGACTTGAACATTCGTCATTACTGACAACAACACATTGTTAGTGGCCGACGGCGATGGCGGTGGCGGTGGCGTAGGTTTTGCAGTGGGACATGGTGACGAAGATGGTTGAGATGCCGATGGATAGGGCGTAGTCTTTGGTTGAGCCTGAGAGTTCAACGGTGGGTTTGCCGCTTTTGAGGATACAGATTTCGATGTCTTGCCAGTTGATGCCTTTGATGAATCCTGTGCCAAGGGCTTTCATGACCGCTTCTTTAGCGGCCCAGCGCGCAGCGTAGCGTTCAGTGTCGGATTTGTGAGCAGCGCAGTAGTCGATTTCTGCGGGAGTAAAGATGCGTTCGAGGAAGTGATCTCCATGGCGGGTGATCATGTCGCCGATGCGTTCGATTTCAGTGATGTCGGTGCCAAGTCCGATGATGGTCATGGGTTGATCCTTGGAGGGAGCGATGTGACAGATGAAGCGGGCAGGAATCTGGAAATGAGAAAGAAGGCGAGTGCTGATGTAGAAATGATTTCAAAAATCCACCACGGATAGAGCCAGGAATTTGAGAAGCCGAGGGCTGCGTAGCGGGATCGGAGATAGTCGGTCAAGGTGGTCTGATAGGGATTCTGGAACTCGAGACCTTCAGGTGCAGAGCCTTGCTGAACCTGTCTTTGGAGAGCCTGGGCCATTGCAGCTTCGGGAGACATGGCGACGATGCGGGATTGCTGTTCGATGCGGCCGAAATATGTGATGTTCAGTTGCAGGATCAACGAGGCGATCACGAGGATGGAGGCGGACAGTTTATTGAAGGGGAGAGCGAGAAGACGAAGCGAGAAATTTCCGGCTGCCATGAGGAGCAGTGACATGCCAAATGGGAAGAGCCAGATTTTGCGAGTTGCAAGGGGTGATTGAATCGCGACAACCAGCACGACAACGCTGGCCATGATCAGTAACGATAGCCATAATAGCGATGTGAAAAGTCTGCTGGTCATAGGGAGATCGCAGTAGTTGTGTTGTTAAAGGCACTTGTAAGGAGGGTTATTTGCCTTCCTGGGCCCATTGTTTCATGAGCTGGATGTTGCGGATGGTTTCGTTGGAATTGGACTCTTCGTCGGTCTTATTGGCACGGCCTTTGGTGTATACGTTCATGTCGCTGTCGTATTGTTGCATCGATTCAGGCGTACGCCCTTGATCCTGTGTGGTTTCCATCCAATTCTCAAGTGCGGAGCGCATGGTGAGGAGTTGCGCGTTGTAAGCGGAGTCTTGTGCCAGATTGTTGATTTCGAAGGGATCGGCTTTGAGGTCGTAGAGTTCTTCCTCGGGCCTGGTCTGGGCCATGAAGAGTTCCTGAGTAGCGTTGAGTTTGCCTTCGGCGTGGAGTTTACGCATGGTGATCTGAATAGGCTTGTGGTCTTTGTAGGCGTTGGGTTGGAGGTAGGGTCGATTGGGGAGGAAGTTGCGGATGTATTTGAAGTCGGTACTGCGGACGCTGCGGATGTGGTCGATGGTTTCATCACAGCGATCGCGGGCGGAGAAAGCGAATTCGCGTGGTTGGTAGTTGTCTGCGAGGATATTGCGGGAGAACATAAAATCGGGGATGTCGATGCCGGCGGCGGCAAGCGACGTGGCAGCGAGGTCGATATGCTCGACAACATCGGTCCGGACGTCACCGGCTTTAATGCCTGGTCCGCGGATGATGAGAGGGATGTGGATGCCGCCTTCGTAGAGAAATTGTTTGTGGCGAACATGGCTGATGCCGTGATCGGTGATGAAGAAGAGAAGAGTGTTGTTTTCGTTGCCGGTTTCTTTAAGGCGAGCGACGATCTGACCGACTTCGTGATCGGTGTAGCGGACGGTGTCGAGGTATTGGGCCCAGTCTTCTCGAATCACGGGATCGTCAGCGAGGTAGGGCTGGAGAGTCACGTCGTCAGGGGAGACGTTTGAGCCGAGGGTTTTCTTGGCTGTTGCAGGCCATTTCGGGCCGTTGCCGATTCCGCGATATTTACCGCCGTGGCATTGGATCTGGACGAAGAAGGGTTGATTTGGTTGGCGCTGTGTCCAGTGGGTCGTGTCGTAAAGGGAGTCATCGTGGTCGAAATTGTAGTCAGTTTTAGCGGATTTGACGGTGGAGTTTTTCTTGACTTGAGCGTCGGTGCGAAGGAAGTCACTGACGGAAAGATTGTTGACGAGGTAGCCGGCTTGTTGGAAGAGAGTCGGGACAAGCGTCACGTCTTCGGGGAGAATGATGTGAATTTTACCACGGCCGCTGCGGTGATTGTGGGCACCGATTGTTGTCTGGTAGGTGCCTGCAATGAGAGCCGATCGGGCTGCGGAGCAGACGGGTGCGGTGACGACGGCGTTGGTGAATTTGATCCCTTGGGCGGCGAGTTGATCGACGTTCGGTGTCTGGATCGTTTTTTCTCCGTAGCAGGAGAAGTTGGCGGACATGTCTTCGACGATGATCCAGACGATGTTTGGTCGCGCAGGGGGGGCGGCGATGAGGGGCGTGGTTGTCAGGAGTAGGGCGAAGAGTGTGAGAAGGGGTTTCATGTCTTGGGGTCTTTCATGGGTTTGAGTGGGGAAAGACGGAGTTTGATGCTTGATTTGGCGTTGGATGGTTAGTGGACGCGTTGTCCGGGGCGGGCACCGTCATCGGGGTTTAAGAGGAAGACTTCTTTTCCGCCTTCGCCGGCGGCACAGATCATGCCTTCGCTTAAGCCGAATTTCATTTGGCGCGGCTTGAGGTTGGCGACACAGATGACGAGTCTGCCGACGAGGTCTTCGGGTTTGTAGGCAGATTTGATCCCTGCGAAGACATTGCGTCGGATGTCGCCGCCGAGACTGAGAGTGAGTTGAAGGAGTTTATTGGCCCCTTCGACATGATTGGCTTCGACGATGCGGGCGACGCGGAGGTCGACTTTCATGAAGTCTTCGATGGTGCATTCTTCGGCGAGAGGTTCTTTGAGGAGGGGTTCAGCGTGGTCGACATAGAATATTTGCGTTTCTTCACTGGCATTGACCTGATGCTGAGGTGAAGAGGCAGCAGGAGACGTCGAGGGAGCTGTTTCGGATTTTGAATCTTCGATCATGAGTTCAACCTGTTTAAGTTCGAGACGTTTCATCATATGAGAAAAAGGATTAACGGTCGTCCCAAGTTGTGGGGTCTGGGATTGCGACCACGACGATATTGAGGTAGCGAGAAGTTCTGAGGTTTGAGTAGAGAGTTTGGGGAGGACGGGAGTCAGATAGATGACGAGTTGGCGGAAGAGATTGAGGGCGATGGTGCAGACGTCCTGAAGACGAGAGGCCTGTGAGGGGTCTTTATTGAGTGTCCAGGGCTGGTTGTCTTCGACGAATTTGTTGGCTTTGTCAGCCAGGAGCATGATTTCGCGCATGGCGGCTGCTGTGTCGGCGGCTTCGTAGTGTTGCTTAATTAACTCGCCTTTGGATGCGAATTCGGCGAAGAGTCCGCCATCGTCGGGATAGTTTTCGGAGAGCGTTTTACCGGAAATGAACTTGCCTGTGCGAGAGGCGATGTTGACGACTTTGCCGACGAGGTCGGAATTGACTTTGTCAACGAAGTCCTGGATGTTGAGGTCGATATCTTCGTTGCGGCCGTTGAGTTTGCTGGCGAAGTAGTAGCGGAGCGGTTGCGGATCGAGGTGTTTAAGGTAGGTGGAGGCGGTGATGAAGGTGCCTTTTGACTTGGACATTTTTTCGCCATCGACTTTGAGGAAGCCGTGGATGTGGACTTTGGTGGGGAGGGTGAAGCCTGCGGATTTGAGCATTGCAGGCCAGAAGAGGGTGTGGAAGTAGGTGATGTCTTTGCCGATGAAGTGGTGGATTTCGGTGTCGTTGGATTTCCACCAGTCTTCGAGTTGTTCGCCGTTTTTGTCGCACCATTGTTTGGTAGAGCCGATATAGCCGATGGGGGCATCGAACCAGACGTACCAGTAGTTGCCTTTGGAGTCGGGGATTTCGAAGCCGAAGTAGGGGGCGGGGCGAGAAACGTCCCATTCGCGGAGGGGCTCGGAGAGGAAGTGTCCTTTGAGGTAGTTGGCGACTTCGGTTTGGAGATGTCCGCCGGTTTGGGTCCATTCTTCGAGGAAGTCATGAAGTTGTTCGATATCGACGAAGAGGTGGTCAGCGGTGCGGACTTCGGGGGTGGCACCGGAGAGAGTGCTCTGTGGGTCGATGAGTTCGGCGGGAGTGTAGGTGCTGCCGCAGTTATCGCAGTTGTCGCCGTATTGGTTGGGTGATTTGCATTTGGGACATGTCCCTTTAACGAAGCGGTCGGCAAGGAATGTGCCGGCTTCGGGATCGTAGAGTTGGGTGACGGGTTTTTCGTTAATGAGGCCTTTTTGTCTGAGTGCGGCCCAGATTTCGTGGCAGACGGCAAGGGTTTCGGGGCTGTTGGTGCTGCCGTAGTTATCGAATTGGATATCGAAAGCGGTGAAATCAGCCAAGTGAGCACGTTGCATATCGGCGATGAGTTCGGTTTCGGGTCGACCTTCCTGACGGGCCCGGATCATGATGGCGGTGCCGTGGGTATCGTCGGCACAGATGTAGAGGCATTTGTTGCCAATGAGTTTTTGGAAGCGAACCCAGATGTCGGTCTGGATGTATTCGACGAGGTGTCCGATGTGGATTTGGCCGTTGGCATAGGGGAGGGCGGCGGTGACGAGAATACGTCTGGGGGCTGACATGGTTGTCTTTCGCGGGGGGAATTAGTCGATTCAGAGTGAGCCATTATTGTAATGAGTTCGAGAGTTGGTGAAAACCGGTGAGGGGTTGTCGAGCGAGTTTTGATTTACCGGGGATTTTGCGATGATGGTGGTGATCCGGATTGATAAATTGTACGTTAATGTGGACTTAGCACCGTTTTTGTCGCGGACGAGAGATCAATTTTCAAGAAAGAAAGAGACCAGATGATTATTACGACAACGCCGAGTATTGAGGGGAAAGAGATCGTCGAGTATCGCGGGATTGTGACAGGCGAGGCAATTTTGGGGGCGAATATTTTTCGAGACTTTTTCGCAGGGATCACGGATTTGATCGGGGGACGAAGTGGGAGTTATGAGAAGGTGCTAAAAGATGCTCGGGAGCAGGCGTTGTCGGAACTGGAGCAGCAGGCGATGGAACTTGGTTGCAATGCGGTGGTGGGTGTTGACATTGATTATGAGGTGTTGGGACAACAAAATGGGATGCTGATGGTGGCGACGAGTGGAACGGCAGTGGTGGTGCGATGATGGTGAGTGCTCAATCTCAGTTTTACTGCCGGGCAGAAGAGTCACTTTGATTGTGACTAGAGGTTGTTTTGGGGATCAGCATCACGATCCCCATTAACAATCCAGGGTAGACATGAGAGAAGATACGATTGAATGAGGTGGTCAAGTGCCATTGCAGATCGTGCGGAGTGATCAGATAGATTGTGAAGTATCCAACGAGGGTGCCAATACAGGGGATCAGTATGAGTGATGCTTTGAAGAGACGTTGAAGCATATCTGTCTGGCTGACGCGGTGAGTGAGAATTAAAGTCAGGGCAGCAGCGGAGATTGCCAACAGGGGACGCAGGTAGTGTTGTTGAATGATCGTCGCCCAGTATGAGGAGATGGCGTGAATGCGTGAGACGTCAGATAAACGTGAAAAGAGGGTGCTGATTGTCTGATTTTGAAAAAGATCGTTGCCTGTTTCTGGGAGGGATTTTGTGACGATGACGGCTGTGATGGGCAACAGGAGACCAAGTGCATAGGCGATGAGCAAGTGGTTCCAGTCTCGACGCCAGCGAGTGAAGATCACGATGGGAATGAACCATAAGGTACAGATCAGGCAAACAAGCTGTCCTTCGTTTTTTGTCCATGCAGCGAGTGCGATCAAACTGGCGATCATGAACATGCCGGAGCGTGGCTTCTGCTGCGTTATCTCATCGGGTTGACCATAGAATTCCGTCAATAAAAGAGCCGCGAGGAAGGCCAGTGTGAGGTATGCCATCAAAGGGATGTCGGCATATTGCCACGTTGTCATTTCGACCAGGAGTGGTGTGGCTAACATGGCAGCAAGGACCATCATGGCGGGAAGAAGGCCTTTCAAACGAAACGTCGTGATGGTCATCGCTGAACACGTCGAGATGGCCAGGATGAGTTGCAGATACAGGGGCCAGTTAAGGGTTGAAGTCCCGAGTAGTGACCATCCGGTGGCGACAAGTACGGGTAGTAACAAGGGATAATCCTGATGAGCGAGGAAAGTTTGGGTTTGAAAAAGGTTGAGCCAATGCTCATTTCCCAAATACAGGAATTTTGCTTTGACGTTATAAATCGCCCATGCATCCCAGTTACCAGAAGGATATTTAGCCAATTCGTTTTGATAGATGATTGAGTCTGCAAAGAGTTGATAGCAGAGGAATATCATGAGTATTAGCGTTGAGCAGAGATGAACTCGGGAGAGTTTTGAGGGAAGGCGTTGAAGATTGTCGAGGGGAATCGCATTGAGGAACAGTGACTGGAGTGCTGACCCAATGGTGAGAACGAGTATCACGATTGTCGAGGTGGTCCAGGTGAAACGATTGAACGTTCCGACAATGAGTCCGGTTGCAAAGAAGACAACGCTCCATAAACCAAGGCCCGTTGGAATACCGAACGAGATCGCTTGTATGAACCGAATAGTTTTGAGGGAGGTCCGCGGAAGGGCCCAGTCAGCGATGACACTGCCGCAAATAGTGATAAAGATGATCCAGAACAGCAGAAAGACCATGGGTATTTGTATCAGTGGTGTCTAATGGCGAGTAGGAACTCGACTTCGTGTTTATTTTCAATACTCCAAAAACGCCTGAAATCAGACGTTTATGTCGATTCCATCCCAGGAATCACGGAGCCCTTTGAAAAAATCAACGGGCTGCTCGACAGGTGTCAGAATATGTTAGTGATGTTTAATTTGAAATTAGAAGTAAACCCTCGGGTGAGGCACTTAGCAGTCGATTGGGAGGACAGGTTCGAAGGGCGTGTTCAAAGTCTTCCTGGTGAATAAAGTCATAGAGTGTGATTTGGGAGTCCTTTTGCTCTGTAATGACAATCGGAGCCATGGCATATTGTGCCAGCATTAATATTGAGTTTTTATCTGTTTTGCTGATCGTGGGTGGATAAATAAAATAGTGGCAGGTTGAGAGATTGACATCGAGCGGTTGCAGGGGACTGAGAGATTTGTCGAGTCTGTCGATCATGGGGAGTGGGGGAGAAAACGCTGAGAATCGTCTTTGAGTGCCCGCGACAAGATCGAACTGGGGTGTGTTTTCTTTGACTTTCAGGGTGGGAGGAGCGGTCCACAGCAGGGCTAGCAATGTTACGGAGGAAATGAGCGGTGATGCCAGATAAAGACTTTTGCGGAAGGTCATTTACAAGCCTGAAGATGGCGGTAAATGGGTGTTGTTCATATTGAATCGTTCGATCAATCTGTTTCGAATGCCAGATTACCGGTCACGTATTCAGGTTTCAACGGATGGGCAATCATGAGTTCACGATTGTGCGCTCTATGATGTCAAACTTTATGAGGGGCCTAAAGCTGATCAATCTAACGGCGATCAAGATGTTCAAGTCTGAGATGGAATCGAAGTTATAGGAACAGTTTTGTTTTTCAAGGTGATCGCGATGATCGATGTTTTTTGAATGAGAAATTCATGAGTCTTTCATGTGATTTTCTTTTTTGTCCGATTGTCCATCTTGGAATCAAGTAAAGATGCTGCTCAATAAAAAGGAAAAGGCTGTTTCGAGCGTTTTTGCGTCGGCGTTTGGACTTAGTTTATTTGTTTGTAACTCTCTGTATGTTCTACCATTACCTGCTGTGATGAGACGCATTTAGCTCCTGACTGCGGAATTCCTTGGATTTTGGGCTATGTGAATTGCGAGGTAATGAGGTGTGGTCATCGATTGCTGTTACAATTTCATGTCTGCGAACTTAATTTCATTCTTATTGAATTCTGATCAGGCTTATCACTTGTGACAGAGATCAAACTCTATTTCTATGCGACAGAGATCCAGATCGAAGATCCGGAACGCTGGATGTCTGAGGAGGAGAAGCAGCGACGTCGTCGGTATCGAGATGAGAAAAAACAATGCGAATATAGCGTGACACGCAGAGTTGGACGTGAAATACTCGCTGTGCACGAAGGTTGTCAACCAGAGGAGATTTCGTGGTCTGCTCAAGGAATTCCGCAGGTCAGCGTTCGGGGGCGTGCCTGCCAGCATCAGATGAGTGTCTCTCACGGTCATGGTATTGGTGTGATCGCAGTTAAGTTCGCCGATAGGATCCGAATGGGTGTCGATCTAGAAATCGTCGACCGCGTCAAAAAAAGCAGGGCATGGATGGCTCTGGTATTTACCGAGAGTGAGTTACTTGAGCTGAGGGAAAACGCATCAGATGAGGTTGTGTTTCGCTACTGGACGTTGAAAGAGGCGACACTGAAGGCGCTGAGGGAAGATCCAGTCCGCGATCCGTTAACTTTGGAAGTTGATGTGAGGAACGCTGGAATCCAAAACTATGCGAGGGTTTCACCTGTTGAGGGTGTGGGTTGGACCTTTCGAATAATGGGAGGACTATGCAGGGATTCTGTAGGGAAAAAACCTGATGCCCTGCTCGTCAGCGTTGTCGTGTTGCCGGGAGACAACGTGTTGTCAGATCCAATTCAAACAGGCATGTGGGCGGAAGATGTCAGAATACGTGGTTTTTGGTGGAATCCGGATGAAATCGGTCATCTTCAGGTTCATGATCTGGAAGAGCTGTCTGGTCGATTGTTGAAGATCGACATCGAGTCGGTTTTCAAACGTCCATAAGTGTCTGAATCAGGCCTTTTTAAACGAGATCAGGTGTGGAGTCTGACGTCCAATTGAATTCATCAACGTGCTAGGGGTTAAGAATTCTTCATGACTGTCTGAAATATGTCGAAGTGTGCTTGAGAGTCGTCATTTATGGCAGATAGTATATGTTGTGTAAACAGTTTGAAACGCAATCGATTCAAGACGGCGAATCTGTTGCCTGTGGGAATTAAGAATTTGAACGTCAAATGATTGAATCACTCCGAATGACGACTATGGGGGTCGAGTTTTAGATTTCTGTTTGCAATTTACGAGGGCAGTTCATCTGCCTGTGTGTTTCTAAGAATTAATGGATGGTCACATTGTTTTCCTTCGAACGATTCGAGGGAAAGTATTGTGGGGCCAGCAGTTTTGAAAATCAGGTGGATTACATGAAGTATCAGTGGTTGATTTTGGTGGTCGCCATTTTGGTGATGGTCGGAAGTTTGTCGATCTTCATTTTCGAGAAAAAACTTGATGGCGATTATGAACTCGTTCAAGAGAAGGGGATCATCGGGGCCATTGAGGAGAAAATGCTCAGTCAGCCAAAAGTCGACGAAGTTACGGAAGAAATTGTTCCGATTCAGTCCAGCGGAGAAGTCGAAAAGACGAGAACCGAAGAGGGTTCTGGCGAACAGGTTGAGACACAGAATAACCGCCCATCCGAGAATGTTCCTGTATCAGAAACACCCGGTGATCAAGGTGATGATGCAACGACGATGCTGCCTAAAAGCGAGACTGGTACGCGCATGAGTGCAGCGAGTCTGGAGCTATTATCGGAGGCAATGGTTCCAGGCCTACCGAAATTGCGAGAGATTCCGTGGTTGAAGCAGGATGTCGTGGTTGCATTTCGGGAAGCGTCTAATCGGGCTTGTGGATTACTGCCAAGTGGCGTGCGGGTTTCATCATCGATGTCGCCTGCGAATGTTGAGCACACGTTATTTAAAGGCCGACAGACGGCATTTACGGTGGGCTTAAAAATGGATCCGTTGGCGCGAAAGGAATTGCCTGCGGTTTCGAAAGGGACAATTGAGTCGTATCTGGAAGATCATAGTTTGGCTGTCCAGCCGGAGATTGTGCGGACGAGTGAGGGTTATTCGTTTACAGGAGCGGTGCAATGTGCATTTTATGTCAAGCGGACCCCTACGTTGACCGTTGATCCTGAAAAAATGATCAGCGAAGCTGTGATGGGCTTTCGTGTGTTGGGTATTTTTGATGAAGCAATTGAAGGGATGAAGGTCGAATCACCTGGAAGAACACTGATTTTGGCATTTCAGTTCAATAAGATGGATACGAGTCTGGCGACAACAATTGTTCAGAAGGTTGAAGAGTATGAACTTCTCTTCATTCATTTACCGGAGAACGTTTCCGGTGACAAACCTGTCATAACGGCGTTTGCGACTGCAGACGGTCGTGAAAAACTTGAGCAACTTGAAACGCTGGATCCAGAAAAAGTGGCGAGCTATGCCTCTATTATGGCCAATATTCGATTTGAGGATTTCAAGATGATGGGTATTTACCCCGCGAATCCGATCGTGACCGGGATTTTCAATCGAACGGTCTCGACAATGCCTGTGGAAACGTTGAAGTTGATGATGGTCAGTCGTGATGGTGAGTCGACGGAACTTTCGCGAATTTTGGATCGTCTGGTCAACTGAAGAGGGTTTCATTGTGGTCGCTTGATTCCCGAAAGTCGATGACGTGACGTGAGAATGTGCAGGGATTGTAAGGCTGAAACGACGTCGACATATGTGGAATGGAATTCAATTGATTGAATTCTGCGAATTGAGATTAGCATCAATTCTGGGAGTTTTGTGACGGAGAATGCGTTGAGATGCTTCCGTCGAGCGTAGAATTTGTTAAGATGCCGAACACTGAAAGCTGAATATAGAGAACACTGCAATGGGATTGCGTTTCCGTCTCTGAAAGCTTTTGTTGCAGATCGAAATGAGCCGAAGTGGCGGAATGGCAGACGCAGGGGATTCAAAATCCCCCGAGGGTAAACCTCGTGCGGGTTCGACTCCCGCCTTCGGTATTTTTTTAGGACGGCTGATGGGTCCTGGTCCATATATATGGATGGGTGCTGGATTGATCTGTGAGTGATCAATAATTGTCTTTGAATACTCACCCGGTAAAGATGGGTATTGTGTGTATGAGCAGGAGTCTGCACATTACGAGATGAGAGGGATTACGCGTCGGGAGGGGGCTTCTGGAAGGATGGGCGGCGTGGAAAAGATTTGCCGATTATAGCTTCTATGCACGCTGGTGGCTTCAAAAATAGTGATTTGAAACGACATGGGGGCCGGTTCAGGACGTGGAAAGTCGATGAAGTATGTGACTTGGAGTGATACAAGGAAGGACTTCACAAAATGTCTTCGCTGACAAAATATTCTCAATTGATGATTCTCGTCATGCTGACTTCGGTCATGGGCTGCTCATCTTTGTATGACGGCCATTATGAAAAGACTCAGAAGTTCCGTACCTGGAAAGCGTGGTACGGCTACACGGCATGCAGCGATGAATGTTATGGGGCTGACTATCGATCGGGATGGAAGGCTGGCTATTACGATGTGTTAACGGGGGGATGTGGAAAACCGCCGTTGATTGCTCCTAAAAAATATTGGTGTCCCTCTCAGATTACGCGTAACTGCGATCTGAATCGATATGAATGGTATGTCGGTTTCAATGACGGAGCCAATTGTGCTCGAACGAAACCTGACACCCATTATCTGAAAGTATGGATGCCAGAGTATTGTGACGCAGGAGTTGCAGGAACCCCGATTGAGATGGCTCCTTTGGAACTGTCGAGTCCGATGATGAGCGGTGAAGGTCAACATGAGACACTGGCTCCATTAGCCCCAGTACCATCTCTTCCTGAGACAAATTAATTGAAGTGATCTGCATCATGGATTGTTGGTGAAGAGCGTTATTGCTTGGACCTGACAAGAAGTGAACACGTTTTCGAATGATTAGATAATTTTCGAACTGGTCCAACGAATCAAAATGGATATTTTGAAGCGCTGGTCATGAAACAAATAGATACGAATTCATAAGAGAGAGCGATTTTTGGATTTAACTTAAAGACGGCTGAATAAAGTCGTCTGGATGAATTCAGGAACAAGGATGTGCAGTCAGACTCTGGCTGGCGAGGAAAGGAAGCCTTCATGCGATCGATCCCAAGTTATCCCACATTTCGAATGCT
>JBGSVC010000177.1:0-3037 GCA_041753175.1 Planctomycetaceae bacterium | reverse complement strand
GAGCAGTCGGCAGTTTGTATGGGGATGCCTATGACACCTGCGATTCACAGTTCAATCTGAGTTGCGAATCGGGAGCCCAGTCGGAAGGCTCGTACGGATACGGCAACGGTTATGGTGGCTATGGTAGCTATTAATAGTGATGAGCATCGAGAGCATCACAGTCAGAAGTAGTCGGCGACGCTAACAAAAATTCTCCTGGTCCGCACCCTGCCGTATTCGTTGTGAACGGCAGGGTGTTTTTATGCGCGCGGTGGAGGGGAGGAGAGATAGGGGTCGATGGGAATCCGAGTTTGACATAGGATGAAATAAAGCCTTAGTCGGTAATAATAACAATGTGAGCAAAGTCTTTGCAGGATCATGAAGCGGCGATGATTTAATGCCCGAATCGGCAATGGGCGTCAAGGAGAGCGGTGATGTATCAAGAGGCAAACGGGAATCGCAAAACGATGGGAGATGTCGATGTCATCTTTCATGAGGGAATTTATCACTTATTTCATCTGGTGTTGCCCAATCATGATTTTATCGCGCATGCGGTCAGTGATGATGGTTTGAGTTGGTCTCGCGTGGAGAATGCACTGTTCATTGGCCATCCTGGTTCGTGGGATGATTCGATGTTGTGGACGATGCATGTGTCAAAAGATCCTTTTCAGCCTGGAGGCTGGAGGATGTTTTATACTGGGATTTCTCAGTGTGATGATGGATTGGTGCAGAGGATTGGTCTGGCGCGAAGTGAGGACTTGTATGCATGGACGAAGTCGCCGGTCAGTTGGGTCAGTCGTTGTGAGCGATGTCGACTAACGAATTTGCCAGCGTCGAATTTGACGGCAAAATTTGATCAATCAAGTCGTTATCCCCTGGAAGCAAAAGCGCCATATTATGAATCGAGCCTGGATGAAGGGCGTCGATGGGTGAGTTGGCGTGATCCCTACTTTTTTTGTGATGGAGATCAAGGCTGGCTTTTGGCTGCTGGTCGCGTGCCCGAGGGGCCGGTCGTGCGTCGAGGGTGTGTGGCGGTGATGAAAGAGGTGGAGCCTGATCACTTTGAAGTCGTGGAATCATTGTTTCATCCGGGGTTGTATGATGATATTGAAGTGCCGAATCTGTTAAAGATCGAGGAGCAGTATTATCTGATTGGTTCGATCAGGGAAGATGCCAAAATCCGCTATTGGCATACGACAGAACTTGGGAAGCCGTGGACGAATTATTATGATAATGTGTTGTTGCCGAAGGGGAATTATGCAGGTCGAATATGTCGTGATGAACAGGGGCTGTTGATCTGGAACTTTTTTTCGCATGACATTACGAATCGACAGGTGAAGAATATTTTGCCTCCTCCCAAGCGACTGTTGAGAAATGGCCAGGGTCGATTGCAGGTTGTTTCCTTTGAGGGGTTCGACAAGCTGGTCTCGGGGAGAATACCAGATGAAGAATTGTATCGTGTCAAGAAATTGCAATCGCATGAAAATGGGACAGTCGATGTCGACGCCTCTCATCGAGAGTTGAGATTGTGTAGTCCTGCAGGTTTTCAGGCGTTTCTGCTGGGGCCGAATCTTCGATCATTTCGATTTCAAGCGCGCATGAAACTCAAGGGGACGGGCAAGTGTGGGATCGTCTTTCGGATCAATGAAGTTAGCCATGATGGCTATTATTTGTCTTTAGATCTCATCAAGGGTGTTGCGCAGTTGCGAGCCTGGGGCTCGAATTCTGCAGCTACGGGAGAACACGTAATGCAGTTTGCGTCGTTGCAGGCGGGGTATTGGAATAGCGACTACACGCTGCCATGCGAGATTAGTTTAATTGCAGCGGGAGGGTATGTGGAGTTTTCCGTGAATGGTTCGGTGCTCATCAGTCTGGCGGATGAAGCATTTTCTGAGGGTAAGCTGGGGATTTATGCGGAAAGTGCTTCCTTAGAGGTGGACCGGATGGTGTTGGAAAAACTTCGCGAAATTGGTGCTTCAAGTGAAGAATTGGTTTCGGGTTAACGGCATTGATTGGAAATACGCAGGTTGATCGTGGGCATGAATGATTTCGAAGTGTGTCGCAGTTAAGGTGATCAAGTCGTGGTCTTTTTGGTGACAAGTGAAACACTGATTAAAACCAGAAACCCTAAAGGAATGGTGACGATCCCGGGTTGACTGAAGGGCGTCAGGGCTTGATCAGCAGGAAGGCCATAGACTTTGGAGTAGGTATCTGCGCTGAGAAGGATCCAGGCTAAAGACGAGACCATCCCAATTGTCACTGCGGCGATAATTCCCTGTTTGGTTGTTCCTTTCCAGAACAGAAGCATGACAAGCGAGGGGAGGTTGGCGGAAGCGGCCAGTGAAAAGGCCCAGCCGACGAGGAAACTGACGTTCATTTTTTCGAACAGAATCCCCAGGACGATGGCGAGAGCACCGACCACGACCGATGCGATTTTGGCGATCCTCACCTGCTCGTGATCTTCCAGTTTGAATCCGAGGCAACTTCCGACGAGATCGTGCGCGACGGCGCCGGCGGATGCAAGAATGAGTCCGCTGACAGTGCCCAGGACAGTGGTGAAGGCGATCGCGGAGATGGCTGCGAAGAGCCATTCATTCATACTTTTGGCAAGAAGAGGGGCGGCCATATTGTTATTCGTTAAATCCATCGCTCCGCTGGTCATTGCTCCCAGGCCAATGTAAAGAGTGAGGACATAAAAGAAACCGATGCTCGCGATGCCGACGATGGTTGATTTTCTGGCACTGGAGGCATCTTTGACGGTGTAATAGCGGATGAGGATATGTGGCAGCGAGGCGGTCCCGCAAAACAGAGCGAGCATGAGGGAAATGAAGTCCAGTTTTTTAATCCAGCTTTGAGTGCGGATACCGGCGAAAGTGGGGTGCATGCCAGGACGCAAGACTTCGCTCCCGGGAACGATGCGTGAATAAAAAACAGTCGATTTTGAACCGTCTTCAGAAACGAGGATGTCGCTGGCCCATAAAGTCACCCGGCTGTTTTGAAGTGTTTTGAAGAACTCGACTGGTCCGAGGGGGCCGGTTGATGTGGCGTTATCAGGAAG
>JBGSVC010000176.1:0-10020 GCA_041753175.1 Planctomycetaceae bacterium | reverse complement strand
CCTCACCAAAGCCGACACTCTCGAACTCTCCTCCGGACTCCTCTCCATCGACGTCCCTGTCAAAATCAACAAACGCATCAACGACTACGACAACCTCCTCGTCATCGGCCCCGTCTTCCCCCACGAAGTCGTCGGCTTCTCCGGAGGCAACAAATACTTCTTCCCCGGCATCTCCGGTCCCGAACTCCTCAACTTCTTCCACTGGCTCGGAGCCCTCGTCACCAACGCCGGCATCATCGGCGTCAAATCAACCCCCGTCCGCACCGTCGTCGACCGCGCCGCACAGCTCATCAAGCAAACCAAACGCGCCCTCACCTTCGTCGTCGCCCCCGATAAACGACTCTTCGGCCTCTTCTACGGCACCCCCGAAGCCGCCTGGTCTGACGCCGCCGACCTCTCCAGTCAGGTTCACATCACCTGGGTCGACACCCCCTACAAACAAGTCCTCTCATGTGCCCCACCCATGTACGACGAACTCTGGGTCGCCGGCAAATGCATGTATAAACTCGAACCCGCCGTCGCCGACGGCGGCGAAGTCATCATCTACGCCCCCCACCTCGCCAGCATCTCCGTCGTCCACGAACACATCATCAAACAAATCGGCTACCACTGCCGAGACTACTTCGTCAAACAATGGGACAAATTCAAACACATGCCCTGGGGCACACTCGCCCACAGCACTCACGTCCGCGGGGCAGGGGACTACGACCCCCAAACCGGCATCGAAAAACTACGCGTCAACGTCACCCTCGCCACACAAATCCCCGAAGAAGTCTGCCACCAAATCAACTTAGGCTACAAAGACCCCACCACCATCGACATCGAATCCTTCGCCAACCGCGAACACGAAGGCGTCCTCCTAGTAAGAAAAGCCGGCGAACAATTGTTCCGCCTAAAGTAGGGTGCCGGTGAGTCTTCGAACCGCACCAAATGCGTTCACACTGACCCTCTGCATCCAAACTCCACGTAGGGTGCCGGTGAGACTCCGCGAACCGCACCAATCCTGTGACCCCATCCCCCAAAAAAATCTTGTATGCCAACTGTTATCAATTAATATTTCCATGATTCATTTCCACCGTACCCACATTTGGTGCGGTTCCCAAAGCCTCACCAGCACTCTACACCAAACCCATGAGCAACTACAGACGCTCACATGAAGGCCGTACCTTCTTCTTCACCCTGGTGACCTACCGACGACGCCCGATCCTGACCACAGCTCTCGGCCGAAAACTTCTACGCCAAGCCATTGCAACAATCCGCAAAGATCACACGTTTCGCATCATTGCCTTGGTTCTCCTCCCGGACCATCTTCACACGATCTGGGAACTACCTCGCCATGATGTCGATTACTCAACTCGCTGGAGCCTGATTAAAGCCAATTTCTCACGCGAATGGAACAAAAATCACCAAACGATTCCCAATCAATCACAAAGTCGCATCTCCCGTGGCGAATCCGACATCTGGCAACGCAGATTCTATGAACACACGTGCCGAGACGAACAAGATCTCAAACGCTGCCTCGACTACGTCCACGTCAACCCACTCAAACACCAACTCGTCCAACAAGTGATCGACTGGCCTTGGTCCTCCTTCCACCGTTTCGTCAAACAAGGCGAATACCCACCTACCTGGGGCAACGCCACTCACTGGTACGGCGACGAATTCAATCACTTCGAATAAAAGTAGGGTGCCGGTGAGTCTTCGAACCGCACCAAATGCGTTCACACTGCCCATCAGCAACCACGCTCGACGTAGGGTGCTGGTGAGTCTTCGAACCGCACCAATCCTCCCCCCCCCGGCGCAACCTTTCCCCCTGAAGTGAAGAGACCATAAGTCGCGAATATCTTCTCTTCCTAAACCCTAAACAAAATACGTTTCCCGGAGGACCCGTCCCCCACCCGACCGATCCCAACTGCCAACAACTCTTGGGAACACGCAACAACGGCAGCAACGCGTCTCGGTGGGGAAAACAACTTCAAAGCATCTGCATCAACGAAGCCGACCGAATTCGACTTTCCAGCTTTCTCCGGTGGAAGAAACTTTTCGAACCCTGGAAACGCTGAGGGCAAATCCATGTGACATCCTCAGCCGCCTCGTTGTGATCACCATATCCACCACAAGAAATAAACCGGTCAAAGTCCTCCGCCTTTTTTCATCAATCAAAAGCAACACAGCCCACAGGCCACGACCCTGCAGGGTATTGGTGCGCGGTTGATAAACCCTGAACCCATCCTCAACCAGCCCCGTAAATCCTGGTAGTCAACCTCAAAAAGTATTTCAGTTTTTCACGCCACACATCCTGAAAAGGGTTTTCTCGCTGAACAATTGTTGTAGTATGAAACAGCATCATGTCGCTCATCTCGAATCCTCCCAACATGAAAGAGTCAATCAATCATGTCGAAGTCATCTCCTTCGCGTTTCATCTTGCTCAACATCGTCTCGTTGATCGTCTTCACAAGCTTCTCGCCAAACACCTGGGCGGCCACCAAAATTTCCGTTCTCATGGTTGCCGATACCAACGATCCCCACGTCCGTGAAGGACTGACAATGGATCTGTCACTCGTGAAGGAATTATTCCAGGCTAATGTCCCCATGAACCAGCTCGATTTTCAAACCATCAGCGGCAACAACGTCTCCGCCAATGGAATTGTCACCGCAGTCAATCGGCTCACCGTTGATCAAGACGACACGCTCGTTTTCATCTACACAGGCCACGGTGCATTTGATACTAGCTCAAACGAACACTATATGACCTTGATGAGCGACGAAAATCTCGCTCGATCGGATATCCGCAAATTCCTGCTCTCAAAAAATGCCCGCACGACTGTCCTCATCTCCAACTCCTGTAGCAACTTTGTCCAGTTCGACGTCAATAGCCCCTCGGGAGAACTTCCTCAGCAGATCACACCTCTGTTCGACGAGTTGTTCATCAAAACGACAGGCCTTGTTGATATCAGCGCCACCATGCCCGGAGAATATGGAATGACCGGCAGTGGTGGCAGCGTATTCATTCGCGGCTTGAATTCTGCGCTCGGATCTTCTCAGCGTCGCGTAAGTTGGACGCAAATCATCTACGACATCAACCAATCAACGAAAAAAGACGAACTCTACGCCAACGCCGACCAGACCGCTTACGCAGTCAAACCATTGCCCACCGCGCCGGCCCCAAACCCCGCTCGCAATCCTGTCCACAATGCCAAACAATATTGGCTCGGAGCATACACTAGCCCCAATCCAGGCGGTGGGGTCATCGTGACCAAAACCGTCGATAAATCCCCCGCCACTCGCATCCGTCATAGCCAGACCAATCAGGTTTTCTATCTTGTCGGCAACCGCGATATCATCACCCATGTCAACAGCCAGGCAGTCAACACGACTCAACAATTCATCGACGCGATTCGCGCCTCCGGCAAAACGGCCACCCTCACCATCTACGACCGACAAACCCGCAAATACGAAAACTACTATGCAGATCTGGTCGAGCTCAATTAGGCCGTTGAAACTTCGACCTGCGAATCGGCAGTCCCCTCGTGTACCTCGGATTACCTGGAAACTGGTTGACTTCCCATGACATTTTATCTGAAGATTCTCTTAGTTACGTCAATATGGCTCTTACCATCGACATCACTCCTCGCCCAACAACCGCGCCCCAACATCATCCACATCATCGTCGACGACCTCGGCTGGAATGACGTCGGCTTCCATGGCAGCCAGATCCCGACACCCAATATCGATCGACTCGCCGCCCAGTCCGTCATCCTCGATCATTTCTACGTCGCCCCCATCTGCTCGCCCACACGGGCTGGCGTTCTAACTGGTCGCTATCCGTTCCGCTTCGGCATCTGGGATGGCGTCTGCAATCCGACCTCCAAACATGGCCTTCCACCCTCCGAAATCACCATCCCCGAACTTCTCGCCAACGCCGACTACGAAAGTCGCTCACTGCTCGGCAAATGGCACCTCGGACTGGCCTCCGACATGTTCCATCCCCTCAACCACGGCTTCACGCATTTCTACGGCCACTATAACGGAGCCATCGACTACTTCTCACGCACGCGCGCAGGCCAACTCGATTGGCATCGTGACTCCGGCCCTGCCATCGAAAAAGGCTATTCGACGGACTTGATCGCGACCGAAGCCGTCCGCATCATTCAGGAAGCCACGGCACCCTATTATTTATTAGTCGCTTTCAACGCTCCACATTCTCCCCTTCAAGCCAAACCCGATGATCTCCAATCCGTCGGCTACGACCCCCACGGACCACAAGCCCCCAACACAGATTCCGGCATCGCCAAGCGTGAAAACTCGCCCGAATACGGCCAGACAGGCAAAGGCAACACCATCCGCCAAACCTTCGCAGCCATGGTCGTCTCGCTCGATCACAATCTTGGCAAGATTCTCGAAGCCATCAAATCAAGTGGCCACGAGCAAAATACACTGCTCGTCTTTCACAGCGATAACGGCGGCGACCCACATCACGGTGGTAACAATGCACCTCTCCGCGGCAATAAATTTACCACCTGGCAAGGCGGCACGCGCGTTGTCGCCCTCATCCGCTGGCCGGCTCGCATCACAGGCTCTCGCACTTTTTCACAGCCGACGTGCTATCTCGATTTGCTCCCCACTTTCGCCGCCGCCGCCGGTCTCGATCCACCATCCAACATCGATGGTCACAACCTCCTTGCTCCCCTCGAAGGACAACAACAACTTCCCGAACGCACACTTCTCTTGGGAGACGACACCGCTCTTCAAGGCCACTGGAAACTCCACACCAACGAACTCTTTGATCTCAAAAACGACCCCTTCGAGCAACACGATGTCGCCTCGCTCCATCCCGAAATCGTTTCAAAACTGAAACAAGATCTTCTCCGATTCGCTCAAATCTCTGGCCCTCCCAGCGAGTCCCAAATCCAAACACCTTTCACCTGGCCTCCACTCAATTGGCAACTCCCCCCTGAAATCCTCACGACTCCCCACCTTTCTGAACCAATTCCAAATGATCAACCTTGATGACCTGCCCATCGAATTTCCAAAAGAGGCAAACCTCTGTTTGCGCCGCGACGCATACAGATGACCTGTTTTCGCCATCGATTTTTAGCCATTCGTGATTCAAGATATCCATTTTGTTGTGAACGCGTTTATTGCATTTTTAACCCATCAGACCTCTTTGATTCTAGTCTCGACTCTCGTTAGGATGAACTCTTCACTCCACACCTTCTCACTCTCAAAGGGCACCACGATGAGATTTCCTCCCACGACAAGCCTCCTCTTCTTTTTCACCTTGACGCTTCTCACGCTCAATACCGCCACATCGAAACAACCCAACATCCTCTTCCTGGCAGCCGATGATCTCCGCACCGAATTTAACGCCTTTGGCTCACCATATATCCACAGCCCCAACCTCGACAAACTCACCAAATCTGGCGTCGGCTTTCTCAATGCCTATTGCCAACAAGCCGTTTGCTCACCATCCCGGACATCATTGCTGACAGGCTTGCGTCCCGATTCCACACGCATCTTCGACCTCGAAACGCACTTCCGAGATACAGTCCCCTCCGTTGTCGCCCTCCCGCAGTTTTTCAAAAACCATGGCTACCACACTCAGGCCTTCGGCAAAGTCTACCATAGCAGTCTCAACGATGAAGCCTCCTGGTCCGTCCCCTGGGAGCGCCATAAAACTCCAGCCTACGCTAAAAACTACGACAAACAACCCGGCAAGAAAAACGGACCTGCCTACGAATTCGCCGATGTCTCCGACGAAACATACTCAGATGGCGTTCTTGCCCAGGAAGGCATCCAGACTCTCAACGCATTGAAAAAAGACGACAAACCATTCTTCCTCGCCCTCGGCTTCCACAAACCGCACCTCCCCTTTATTGCTCCCCAAAAATATTGGGATATGTATGACCCCGCGACCATCAAACTCGCTCCCAATCCTTTCCTCCCCCACGATGCCCCCGAATTCGCCATGAGCATGGGCGGCGAACTCCTTCAATATGCCGGCACACCCAAAAAAGTCACCGACATCACCGACGAACAGGCACGCACTCTCAAACACGGCTACTACGCCAGCATCAGCTACATCGACGCTCAAATCGGTAAAGTCCTCGACGAACTCGATCGACTTGATCTGGCCGACGACACGATCGTCGTCCTCTGGGGTGACCACGGCTGGAAACTCGGCGAACATGGCGCATGGTGCAAACACACCAACTACGAAAACGACGCACATGCCCCCCTGATTATCCGCGCCCCGGGCATGGCCGCCAATGGACACACAACCACCTCGCTGGCCGAGTTCATCGACATCTACCCCACACTCGTCGAACTCGCCGGACTGGAAAAACCCGATCATCTCGAAGGCGTCAGCCTCGTCCCCGTCCTCAACGACTCCACTGCACAGGTCCGTCAAACCGCCTGGAGCCGATATCATCGCAATCAAGGAAAAAAGTCGCTCGTTGGCTATAGCATGCGAAACAATAGCTTTCGTTTCACTCGCTGGGTCAACAAAGATGATCACTCAGAAGTCGTCGCCGAAGAACTCTACGACCAAATCAAGGATCCGCAGGAAAATCAAAACGTCGCAGACAATCCCGAATACGCTCAGAAGAAACAACGCATGCTCAAACAATGGCAGGAGGGCGTCAGTCAAATTGAAGCCAACGCCGCCAAATGGACCAGTCCCTGATCGCAGATTGATCTCCGAATGAACTCAATTGAACCCATTCGCTCATCGACGATGTTATCGCCGATGGGCGTTTCTTGTCTTTCAACGTGTCATGTCATTTAACTTGTCACGGTGTCTGCTTGAACCTTTTGAGCCAATCCACTAATTTGCTCGAGTTGACTTTCTTATTTCGCCACGCAAGAGAATTCCATGACCTCACTGCCGTCTTTACAGCCTCGACTCGATTTTGCCGTAGCAGCCGCTTTGAAGGCTCAGGAGTTGATCCTTCAATATTATCAAAACGACAACTTCAAAGTCGAAGAAAAGAAAGATTCCTCTCCTGTCACCATCGCCGATCGCAACGCAGAGTTGCTCTTGCGCGATGAAATCCTCAAGGCCTTCCCCGACGATGGAGTTCTGGGGGAAGAGTTTCCCGAACATCAAGGCAGTAACACCTTCCGCTGGATTCTCGATCCCATCGATGGCACGAAGTCGTTTGTCCATGGCGTTCCCTTATTTGGAACCTTGATCGGTTTGGAATATGAAGGGAAATGTGTCCTGGGTGTCTGCCGATTTCCTGGACTCAATGAAGTCGTCTATGCCGCCAAAGGCCTGGGCTGCTGGTGGCAGATCGCTGACCGCATTCCCAAACTGGCTCGCTGTTCGAAAGTGACCAAACTCGAAGACGCCTGCTTTTGTACGACCAACGTCTCCCGTTGGAAAACCGAGGGCATCCAATCGGCATATGACTATCTGAGCACCCACGTCAAACTCACCCGCGGCTGGGGAGATTGCTTCGGCCACATCCTGGTGGCAACCGGACGCGCCGAAATCATGGTTGACCCCGTCCTCAGCCCCTGGGACTGCGCCGCCTTGCTGCCCATTCTTGAAGAATCAGGCGCTCATTTTATTGACCGCAAGGGAGTCGCAAGCATTTATTCAGGAAACGGCTTGTCCGTCATTCCAACCCTCAAAGATCAAGTCCTCGCGCTCTTCACATAATTCTCTGGTCGACACAGACGTTTGTTGCACACATGCGCGTTCACGATTTGGAACAGATCAAATGTTTACGTGCAGTATTTTTTCCGTACCCTAATGTCTGTGATTGCAAGTCGTTCCCTGCTCATAACTGTACGAAAACACAAGATTGTTTTCGTTCGCTTCAGATTGTAGGAGTCGTGACGACTCGGTTTACCACAGTTGGCCCGAAGACGGATAAATAATCTGCTTTGTACGAGAAAGACAACCTAAGTTTGAATCGTTAGTCACTTTCTCCCGAGGCTCATTTCAAAACTGTCCCGAAACGCAAACAACAAGTTTGTTGACGACATTCAGACAGTCTTTCAATTCACTCAGGTTCTTGGTGTCATTTCTTTGATCGGTTCACTTAGGCTTTACATGGTAACGGACTAATTATGATCAATCGATTTGTCTCAAAATCGGGTACAGCAGCCACACGGTTGGCGAGAATCAAACAGGCATTGAAAAAATGGTGTGGCGGTTCACTCTTGAGCGGCTTACGAAATTCAAAAAGAACATCTCAACCCGTCGCTGCCATTTCGAACTCTCACACCCAAGCCACAACACAGCATCGAAAAGCCGATCTCGAACAGCTTGATTTCCTCCGTTGTGTCAACTACGAAATCCGCACACCCATCAACGCCATCATCGGATATCTGGATCTTCTGGAAGAAGAATGCTGGGGGCGTCCGCATAGTTTGGAAATGTTGTCAATTATCAAACGCAACAGTCACTCGCTTGTCGAGATTATCAATAATCTCAGGGACTACTCTAAAATCGGGATGAGCGAGTTTGACGTCAATGTCGAATCATTCTCGCCCGGACAGTTTTTTCGTGAATTGGAAACCTGGGTCAAAACCAAACAGATCTCCGAAATCAACTGCCCGTTTCAACTTAAATTCAGCAACAATCTCCCGACCCTCGTCAAAGCCGATGTCAAACGCTATCAACAGGTCTTGTATTCACTGCTGAAAACAGGTGTTCGGAATCGCCAGGCCCAATCCCTGATTCTGACCGTGTCGCATTCCTGTTCTCAAACTCAAGGTCTTCACGGGCAACAGTTTTTGCACGCCGAAATCAAAGAACAAGGCAAACCCCTGACCGCAGAACAACTGCAAATGCTCCATGCAGAACCCGGCGAATGGGGACTCTCCGAAGCCGAACATGCCCACGCGCATCAGGGCCTGTTTTCTTCTTTGGGATTAAGCATGAACATCAACCGCTCAATCATCACGGTCATGGGCGGGAGCTTTGAGATCCGGCCGGTCAAGAATTTTGGTAACGTCATCACGATCAGCCTTCCCGTCGAAGTCATCAGCGAAAGCAAGCGGTCTCAAGATTCTTCAACGATGCTGCCAGTCGATAAAATTCGTCGCAGTGTGCCAGCCCCCGCAGCCGCCTCACGGGCCGTCTTCGAAACACTAGCCCTTGATCCGATTCGTGTCCTGCTCGTTGAAGACGGTGTCGATAATCAACGGTTGATCAAGCATGTGTTACGCAAAGTGGGCATGGAAGTGGAAATCGCTGAAAACGGCATGATCGGAGTGGCCAAGACGTTGGCTGCTTTGGAAGATCGACGCCCTTATGACGTCGTACTGATGGACATTCATATGCCGGTTATGGATGGATACGAAGCGACCGCTGAGATTCGCAAAGCGAATTATCAAGGTCCGATTATCGCGCTGACGGCACACGCCATGAAGTCAGATCGTGATTTGTGTATGGCGGCCGGTTGTGATGATTACACCACAAAACCGATCAACCGCGCAGAACTCGTCCAGCTTGTGCAAAGCTACGTCGGACATGTCAGTCAAAAAACACCCTTCAATCTCGCCAGCCAGCCCGCTGTTGAGCTTGCCGCGGTTTCTCTCTAACAATCATCAAAAACGCATGAAACAAAGCGATTCTGATGATTCCATCTTGGAAGAGTAAAGACCATTGAGACAATCAACACGCAGTTTGGTCACCGTGCTGTTCTCTCATCATGATGGGATTGGAAGCGGTTGGTTGGATTATCACTGTCGTAGCAATCAGTGGTGCTACACTTATTGTGATCAGAACAGTTGAGCGAAATCAGAGATCAAATGGGTTTCGAGTGAACACTCTCAAGTCGCTGATCATCAGAATTCGATCGAATGAGAGAGGTCAGTTCTTACTCTGAAAATCACACAGGAACGTCACACCGTTTGTCTGTTTGCAAAGTCGCATTTTCCGTTGTCATTCATGAATCGATGAAGAATATTCCTCCAGGCGAAAAAACCTTGCTGGATGAAAACAACGGATGTTTATGCGATTAAAGCCAAGCGTGTTCAGATCTTGTGTCGGTAATCGCA
>JBGSVC010000175.1:0-1635 GCA_041753175.1 Planctomycetaceae bacterium | reverse complement strand
CCATTGGTGGTTAGCGGATAGGTTCTAAGAAAGACTCCCTAAAATCTCGCCCTCTAACTCACAGGATTCTCCCTATGAAATTCAACGCAAAAACGATCTCCGGATGGGCACTGACGATCCTTCTGGCTGTCTTCCTCATTGGCTTAAGCGCGGGAGGCAAATTCACCGAATGGGAGGGCAAAGCCGACATGATGAATAAACTTGGTTGGGATATCCCTACCATCAAAAACATCGGCTATGTTGAAGTCGCAGTTACCATTCTCTTTCTCATTCCCCAAACGGCCTTCCTGGGAGCCATCCTGCTGACTGGTTATCTTGGAGGCGCGATCGCGACACACGTCCGCATCCACGACGATTTCACGACCCCGCTCATTATGGGCATTCTTGTCTGGGTCACTCTGGCTCTCCGTCAACCTGGCGTCTTTCGCATGGCCTTCGGCTCCTTCCTGCCTCCCTCAAAAGAAACGCCCCAGTCCACAACCCTATCTTCTTAGTCGCTCGTTGATTTTCCGGGAGTGTGAAGCTCCTTCCGAACCGCATCGTTGCGAAACGTCTTGTTTTAGCCATCGATATTGAAGCAATACATTGGCGATAACTTGTTCATCGGGTGTTTACGCTCCCCGATTGAAACATCGCGGCAGCCTAGCAACCAAGCGCCTTGCGTTTTTCCTCAATAAACGGGATGTGATTTTGAATATGATGGGCGATCGCCGTCAGTAATTGGGTGATCGTTTTCGGTCCATATTCTGAATGCACACCTCCCCGCGCAAATTGTTCCGGTGTCAGCGTTCTTAAGATCGCTGCCATATGCGCCCGGCTGGCCTCGATATAACGAATTTCCGTCTCAATATCTCGCGACTCATATGCCAGACTCCCTGCCAGCAGATCCGGATTGCCGCCAGGAAACGACGGATTTTCTTCAGAAAGAATGCGCATAAACCGCGTGATCATAATCGGCTCAAAATCTGCCAGATGACAGATCACTTGTCGCGTCGACCACTTTCCGGGGATTGGAGCAGCGTCAATCTGCTCGGCGGTCATCCCTGCGATCGCTTCCCGCAACAATTGTGGACCTTGCATATAACTGTCTATCAACTCCGCAGACATCAGTTCCCCTTTTCCTAACTTATTTATTACGACAATCACAAACCCCATCTTATCAATTCCAAACCAGACAGTCAGGTTTCCTCTCCAGTTTTCTCGTTCATGCCGGCAACCTCTGTTTCCAGCCGCAAACATCTCTCATGGTGACTTGCAACCACGACCGCCTCAAGGTACGTTCCTTCGATAGCACCTTCATCGTACTCCATCAGATGGAACCCCTTATGGCTCCCAAGATTCTTTCAGGTCATATCTACGATTACCCCAAATACTACGACCTCATCTTCGGCAGCGACTGGCGTGAAGAATTTGACTTTCTTAAAGAGTGCTTCAAAAAACACGTCAAGAAAGAAGTCAAACGCATCTTCGAACCTGCCTGCGGCACCGGTCGTTTCTTTGACAAGTTCGCCGCCGAAGGTTTCGAGATTTCAGGACTGGACCTCAATTCTAAAGCTATCGACTACTGCAATTCTCGACTCAAGAAAAAGGGGCTCCCCGAATCGGCATACGTCGGCGACATGACAGATTTCAAAG
>JBGSVC010000174.1:0-11263 GCA_041753175.1 Planctomycetaceae bacterium | reverse complement strand
AGCCTCTTGAACCTCTTGAGTCCTGCATATTTCAGTCATTTCCTACTTCCCGCGAGTTCAACCATGACACCCTTCAGGACAGCGCCGAAGACCAATGGTTCGACTTCCTCGTCGGTCGCCGTCGACTCTGCCACGCCAACTCAAGCCATCCCAGGCTGGAAAATGCGACTTCAGGAACGAAAACAACTCGTCATCGAACACGCGACAAAACAACATAAACCGCCCCATCTCAGCCAGCAATCTCTGAGTTCAAAACAACCTTCGCCCATCGAGCAATGGGTTCAACTCCATCGACACAGTCAGCAAAGCCTGTGGGAAAGCCTCACCTCCACGCGTCTTCAAGAATTCCTCCCCACGCCACTCTCTCAGCACTGGCAGGCGGAACTTTCTGACATGATTGAAACGGTCGAAGACGAACTCTCCGCTCAAATCGGCAAAGACCCATACAGGCTCGGCGAAGAGACGCTCGTCGAACTCCTGAGTTGGGAGCATGCCATGTGTCAACGTTTTGAACTCGGCGCTCGCCTGTGGCAATCGACATCACAACTCGCCGAGCAGATGCTCAAACTCGTCGATGCCTTGCTTCACGAAAAAATCGTTCCCATGTCTGTGCTCACAGAACTGCGTAAACAGTTCGAAGCCGAACGAGATCGTCTCAAACAAACCCAACCGAAAGGCGATCTGTTTTTTGTCCTCATGCAAGACTACCGCTCTGCTGTCAAGACAGACAACGAAGCCCTCTCCAGTCTGATCACGCAAACGATCCGACAATCACGCTTCTTACTACTGGCTGAAGTTCCAATACCGTTAATAGAACACGACATTCTCTCTGCAGTGCTTCTTTCCCCGATCGGTTCCCTATGTCGCTTGAGGAAAATGACAGCCAGAGAGCTTTCAACGCAATCCTTACAACTCAAACTGCATCGTCCCGGTGCTGCCAGCCTCGCCTATGCCAGCGCTTTCACAGATCTCCCCAGCGCCGTTGGCGAACTCATGATCCGCCTGGAGGATTCTCCATCAGCCCTCCAGACGCTCACTGACCATCACTCCGGCCACCTCGCCCGTGCCACACGCTGGATGCGTTGCGTCAAAGTCATTAACGATGTCATCGAACATGTGCGTCCCTTACAGATTGAAACCCTCTGGAGCGCACCACCCTCTCTGACACGTTTGGCAACACATCTGAACATCGAATCCCGCGAACGTCGTATAGACGAAGCCATGCTCGCACGTCTCAAAGAAATAATCGGCCTCACTAAGTTGCTCGAAGAAATGGAATCTCAAGGGCAGGGTAGTCAACTGTCGGGTCGCTACCTGACAGAAGAACAACGCCTCCGCGAAATCTTCGACGCAGGCCGCTTCCGTCTCGATGACGATCACCAACTCGATCGCCCCTTGTTCTCACAACTTGCCTCGCACAAAAACGCCAACCGTAAACGCCGCATCAAATCCTATCCTGGTCCGTGGTAACTATATTTTGACAGATGGATCACTCAACTTCGAATTCCATTTGTAATTTATTTCAAAACATTCTCAAACATCTCGCTATACGAAATGGTCTCCCTAAGTGCTTTCCTCAAAACATTTTACACAATAGCTGGCCACTCGTCTTCTCATGGTCTGACAGCAAACTCCACAAAAGAACCAAATTGTTGTTGAGATTCACCTCAGAAAATCTACGATAAAGACATCGAGATGCTTTTTTTCTGATTGATTGACTCTCCACTGAACAACTTTCTGGAATTATTTGAAGATCTTTCCTCCAAGTAACTCAAATAATCTCTACGGGAACCGTATACAAGTGTGGCAGCCTGTTGACGATTCGGATGTCACCGATCCTGAAAAGTCGCAACGCGTCACTCTCTCTATCAGAGACTTAATTCAGATCAGAGAATGGTCGCCTGTTCCAACACCCCAACAGACTGCCTATTGCGGATCAATTTGACTACTCCCCGCCGATAAGATCCGCTCCCACCGATTTTTGATAATTATCGATCCGTCGAAGAGAATCGTCCACGACGAACCTATGTTGTCGCCAGGCAACCGATCGCGAACGTGCTTCGCGTATCTCATTGTCTGGTCTGACGAATCTACTTCACACTCGAGATCGACCCACCTACAGCAAGACCAACATGCGACAGATCACCTTAGGAAAAAATTCGGAGAGATCCTCACAGATGTCACGACTCGGGTTCATTCGCGGTATTAGTCTTCTCATGGTTATGGTCTTCATGACCTGCACTGCCGGAATTGTTATCTGGCAGGTCATGCCTCTCTCAGCTTCCGCCAAAAGTAAAAACTACCTCTCCCGTGCAGCGGAAACAGGTGATTTTGAAATCATTATTTCTGGCAACGGCCACCTCGAAGCCATCGATTCGGTGACGCTCTATTCCGAAGTCGAACGCGATGTCAAGATCCTCGAAATCGTTGCCGAAGGCAGTTACGTCAAACAAGGTGATATCCTCTGTCGACTCGACTCCGGCGAAATCCAGGAACGCCTCGCCCAACAACAATCCGACGTCATCGAAGCGGAAGCCAAACTTCTTGAAGCTGAAAAAGCCCTTGGCATCCAGGCACGCACCAACGAAACAAAAATAGAAGAGTCTGAACTCAACTCTCTGCTGGCTTCGTTGGATCTCGATAAATACCGAGATGGCGAATACCAGCAAAAACTCGGCAAGCTTAAAGGCGAACTGAAACTCGAAGAAGAAGAAATGATTCGCGCCAAAGAGTCATTGGAATTTACCAAACGCATGGCCCGCAAAGGTTATCGTAGTCAGACAGATCTTGAGGCCTCACAACTGGCTGTCTCAAAAGCGCTCCTCGAGTTTGAAGCCAAAGCCGAAGAACTCCGTGTCCTGGAAAAATATGAATACCAGCGACAGATTGCAGAACTTTCTTCCAAGAAAAAAGACACCAAAAGCAAAATGGAGCGAGCCAAGGAAGAAGCAGAAATCGAAATGGCCAAAGTGACCGCCGAAGTCGCTGCCCGCAAAGCCAACAAAGAATACGAAGACATCCGCTTGAATTACTGGAAAAAACAATTTGAAAGCTGCGAAATCCGCTCACCCAAAGATGGACAAGTCATCTATGCCAACGAAGAACGCAGTCGCTTCGGCTCAAACTATGAAATCCGTGTCGGTAGTAGTGTCTACGAACGCATGCCCATCATTCGACTCCCCGACAATTCCTCTCTCAAAATTAAAGCAAAAATTCACGAAGCCAACTTCGCACGTCTGAGCGTCGGAAATCTCGTCCGCGTAGGCGTCGAAGCCTTCCCGGGATACGACTTCCGAGGCGAAATCATGTCCGTCTCCGCCGTCCCGATCAGTGGTGATTTTCCCAATTACGATCAAAAGTATTACGTTGTCGAAATCCGACTTCACCCGCATGAACACACGCAACTCGAACTCAAGCCAGGGCTAAGCGTGACCTTTCAAATCGTCTCCGAAGAACGAGCCAACGTCCTGCAGATTCCCGTTCAGGCTGTTGTCACCGTGGGTAAAGAATCCTTCGTCTACCTCGATAAAGGTGACCATGCTGAAAAATGTGACCTGATTCTTGGCAAATCCAACGACTTGAACGTTGAAGTTCTCGCCGGGTTGGCTGATGGCGACAAAGTCTTGATGAACCCCCTGTCGACATTCACAAAAGAGATTAGCGACATGCGACAAAAGCTCGAAGTCTCTTCCAGGCAAAAAGGCTCGGCTGCCGAATCGCTTCCTCAATCAGCCGATCAGACTCCAGCTACCCTCCCGTAGCAAGTTCCACAGCTTTATGCTGCTTTCGCAAACGTCATTTTTTCTTTGTCGTCGTCTTCTAGCGCGACATCTTCTCTCACCGGCCACCACCGAAAGAGCAAGTCTGAAACGACCCACCCCAAGACCATCATCAATAGCAACGAGCACAGGACGTCAGAAATAAAATGCCCTCCCTGGACAATTCTTGAATACCCGACCAGACAACCCGCCAGTATCCCCCCGCTAAATAACCACGCAAAACGTGTCAGTCCGCGACGCAGCAACAGCGCTGGTCCCAAAAAATAAAATCCAATTGACGCATGACCCGATGGAAACGATGAATTTCGAAACGGGCTTTCCGATCTCCTCCACGCTTCGGTGTATTGATACTTTCCACCAAATTCTGTGATCTCTCGCGGCCTTGCCCGCGCAAACGTAGGCTTCATCATGCCATTGACCAGGAGTACTGGTCCGAGTAACACCAGCAACGTCATCCCCAGTCCAGCACGATTCCACCAACCGTTCCGCTTCACAAACCACGTCACCACATACAACACATAACTACCAACCCCCAGCACTGTCGCCAGATGCACGCTCCAATGATCGATCGTGGAAAACGGTTCCTGATCCACCCATGGCCATCGCCCATGCGTCTGGTCATAGCATAATCTTGAAATGGCACGATCCAGATCCCACCACGAAATCGCAACAAACAAACTCGCGCAAGCAATCGTCATACTCAGGAGAAACCAGAAACGGAATTCCAGGAATCGCTTGTCGCTCTGCTTGCTTACAGCCATTTGGTGAATAGAGTGATCGGGCTGATTCATCGTTTTTGATTATCTCCACAATGCTGGTTGTGAAAAATCAGGCTGACCGAACGCCGAGCTTACAGGTGGAGTGGACGCTCCAGGGCTGACGACAGTTGGACTGACAGCCGTCTGCATTCTTGCAGGGCTATCCAGCAACCACAAACTGTATGTGCGAGCCTTGTCTTTCCCCAGCGGTATGACAATCTCACTAATCGAACGCACGCTCCCGAACTGTGCCACCAGATTTGCACTTACCGGCCGAGATTTCTCCGTAATCACAATCGCCTGCGACGTTTTCGGCAACTCATTTTCACGCCACAAATCATATTGGGAATCAATTTCACCCGTTTCATTCCATAGCACAATCTTGGGCTGATGATCCAGATAAAACGCTAATTCACTGACGACTGATCGTCCTGATTGTCCAATGATCGGCGTCTTTGGATCGATCTGATAAAAGGCCAGTTCCTTTTCATACTTATCCGCCAGCAGACTCCATCCACGCAACCGGCTCGTCAAATCCCAACTCGCACCAGAATTGGCTGTCAGTGGCGAGAGCATGGGCACTAAATAAGTAAACATGCAAAACGCAACTGCGCTCGTCAGCAATGCCGGACGAAAACCAGAGAGCAACCGCTTGCGGCCAAAGACTTCTCCCACACGGAAAACCATCGCGGTCGCCAGTAGGATCGCCGCAGGATAAAACACCGCAGGCCAGTTTGGTTCCATCCGCTGGCGAAAACTCAAAAACATCACCACCAGAAACCCTGGAAGTGAAAAGGAAATCAGAAACTTCTCTTCTTTGGACAGGTCCATTGCTGCTCGGACGCAAATGATAAACATCGCGATAATCGCGACCCAAAGCACGGGAGTAACCACTCCCATCTGACCAAACATAAACTCAAAACCATACTTCAGGGATTCTCCCACCGTTGTCGCCCGATTACTGAAATGCGAAGCCGTATGCTGCACCGTCACCCAATTATGCTGACCATTCCAGTAAACCATTGGCAATAGCACCGTCAGCGACAACAAATTCCCCAGGATAAATCTCGGCTTGCGAGCCTCCTTGTTATCCTGTGGTGTGATGATCAAATACAAAATGGACATCGGCAAAAATGCAATCATCGTCTGCTTGGATAACAATCCCAACCCGATCGCCACCACCTTCAGTAGCCACCATAAATCACGGTCATTCTCCGCATGCAACGACATCCAATAGGCATACATCGCCACGACCCAAAAAAACAAGAGCGGCGCATCGATTGTCATCACCAGGCTCAACACGCAGTTTCCCGGCGTGAGCATCATTAAGATGGCCGCCCAAAAGCCAATCTTCGGCGAAAACAATTTCGACCCCAGTAAATACACCAAGAGCAATCCCATCGTCCCCAATACTGCAGCAGGCAATCGCACTGCAAATGTCGAAGATCCCAAGATCCCCGTACTCACAAAATTGATCCAGGCAATCATCGGAGGCTTGCTGAAATAGCAATAGTCAATCCTGCGAGACCAATCCCAGTAGTAGGCCTCATCAGAAATCAAATCCAGCGGTGCAATCAGAATAAACACCACTCGAAGCAGTAACACGACTCCCAACAATCGCAACATCGCCTGAGGCGAAAACAGTGACGCATTTGACGAGATCTTATGACCCCTGATGTCGGCACGAATCGACTCATTAAATTCATCTTCATGGTCGCGGGTGTAAGTAGTTAACGTCATGTTTCTATCCTGGGGGAAGACCATGCTGCCACAGACAAGCTTACAAACACCGGTATCCACACTGCGGCATGCATATGCACCACGCCCGAAGTGGCCAGAAACCGGGAGCCCATCGCGATCAGGTAAACCCCACCCAGCATCATGCTGGCGTAAAACGTGTTCATGATCAATCCACGACTGTCCCGCTTCAACACCAATGGCAGCGTCAAAAAGACAGCCGAGGCACACAAAAACGGCTCCATCAACCGTGAATGGAATTCGAACTGTAACTGCCGAAGCGTCATTGTATCAAGCACAGAATTTCGAATCCGACGAATCAGTGAACTGGAGGACAGGTACGCTGTCCCATTCTTGCCCTTATACAGCAAATCCGGGCCAATGCTGCTCTGGATGAACAACCCCCCTTTGATGGTCGTTTCATGAATCAGACTCTCACCGAAACTCGTCAACGATAACTGCTCGGCATCATGAGAAGTGTTCGAAAGGTACCAGCCTGCTGGCTGTTGACCATTGCTCCGACGATAGATTGCCTGCTCGGCGGTGATCGTCGTGATCTCATCGACGACCCCCGGTTGAGGCAAAATAAAAGTTGCCATCTCAATCCGGTTCTCTTTCGGAAAAAGCGCTGTCCCATCAATATAGATCAGAGATTTGTGGTCATACGCCGGATCAATATCATGCTTGGTGGCTTTATCGGCTCCACGCGTTTCATGCATCTGGTGCGCATAATTCTCCAAGATCAAATCTCGATTCACATTCTTGAGCCCAATAATGAATAACGCCCCAATGACCAGCGGAGGCGCCAAAAATCGATACGTCGGTATCCCCGCCGCCATCAATGGCTTGAGCTGCTGGCGTCGTTGCAATGTAATCAACACGATGATGATCGAAATGGAAATCAGCGGTACAGCCGTCAGGTCAAAGACCACCAGCGCCTGATACGCATAGTAGATCAACATCTTTTTAAGCACACCGACATAGCCCAGTTCGGGCACATTGCTGAAGAAGTCGTCGGCATTGTCAAACAAATCCATCACGACAAACAGTCCCACAAACGCCAGCAAACACACTGCGTTCATGTAGAGATAAGTCTTCAGGATGTAGCGTTCAAAGGTCGTCAGTCGCGGCATAGTCGGAGCCCGGTTTCAACAGGCTCACTGCGTCACCATGACTATCGTCATCGCGCAGAGGCCTGCTGAAGGAGGTGGGAAAGGGCATCGGAGAAACTTGGAAATGAGGACAGGCAGGAGAATAGATATGATTCAAAGGCAGAAGTGATGGCCCACTCTAACCGACTTCTCCCACCACACCTAGCCGCCATTGGCCGCTTCCAATCACTTTGGAAATATTACAGCCACTGTCATCTCTGCATCCCATTTCTCACGTCAATGATGCATCACCACTCTGGCTCTGCCCATTAACAACGGGCGACACAAGCTACTCCCCAATTGCTGCCAGCAACAATTCTCGGATGCGTTTCGGATCGGCTCCCTTAATCTGTTTGGCGACCTGTCCGATCAGGGGACCAATCGCCTGCACTTTGCCACCACGCACATCCGCGACGATCTTCTCGTTCTTGGCGAGTACTTCTGCAATGACAGGCCCGAACGCCCCTTCGTCCGAAACAACTTCCAGCCCTCTGTCTTGAATTAAGTAATCGACATCGCTGGGATGCACATCACGACTCTCAGCCTGCTCCAGCAGCGCCGCAAACACTTCACGCCCACTCTTGATCGTGATTTTGTTCCCTACGACGCGTGCAATCAGCGTCCCCAGGATTTCCGAGCTCAACGGAAACTCTGCGATCGCCAGTCCGCGCTCCTTCATTTCTCGCAACACATCCTGCGTCATCCAGTTCGCCGCCTGCTTGCCATCTCCTGACTGCTTCGCCACCGCCTCAAAATAATCCGCCAGCATCTTCCCCTGGTCAATTATCACCCCCGCATCATACTTCGAGAGTTGATACTGCATGATGAATCGCTCACGTCGTGCCGCCGGCAACTCGACAATCTTCGCTTTGACCTCTTTGAGCAATTTGTCACTAACCGTCACAGGCACCAAATCCGGATCCGGGAAATAACGATAATCCGCCGCCTCTTCTTTGGAACGCTGCGGAAACGTTACCTGCTTGTTGGCATCCCAACCCCAGGTCTGCTTGCTGACATCACCCATCTTCTGCCCAGTCTTTTTCCACTGCTCAAACTGTCGCCCCGCTTCATAATTAATCGCCGCTTCCACATTCCGAAAACTGTTCATGTTCTTGATCTCCACAATCGGCGTGGCGATCTTCGAACCATCCTCCTGCGCAACATGCAAATTCACATTCGCATCACAACGCAGGCTCCCCTCCTGCATGTTGCAATCCGAGACCCCCAGGTACAACAGCATCAATCGCAACTCTTCCAGATACTTCCGTGCTTGAAACGCCGACTTCATATCCGGCTCCGACACAATTTCCAACAGCGGCGTCCCCGCACGATTCAAGTCCACCATGCTCTCACCACCACGCCCCGACTCGTCATGCATATTCTTGCCCGCATCGTCTTCCAGATGCACGCGATTAATCCGCACCAGTACCTTCTCATCACCCTCCTCGGACGCAGGAATCTCCAGACGCCCCCGCTGGCTAAACGGCAAATCATACTGACTGATCTGATAGCCCCGTGGCGAGTCCGGATAAAAATACTGCTTCCGATCCCACTTCGTAAATCGTGCGATCTCACACTCCAGAGCTAGCGCCGTCCGCACCGCCAGCAAAAACGCCTGGCGATTCATCACCGGAAGCGAACCTGGCAAACCCAGAATCACCGGGTCCGTCTGGGTGTTCGGCTCATCGGGATTAAACCGATTCACACAACCGCTGAACAGCTTCGACTCCGTCAGTAACTGCACATGCACTTCCAACCCGACAACAATCTGATATTCCATGAGATTCTCTCTTACGCACACGTCGGAGTCGCCTCGTGACCGCTAGCTGTTTGAACGATTCAACCCAAAAATGTTAATTGTCATATTTCAGTTTTGTATTTAACGTGAGAGCATTGTACGGCACATCAAAAACTCAACCCCTTCCAATTCACACTCGCCTCAAACATCCGCGCCGAACGCAGCAAAGTCCCTTCATCCAGCGCTCGCCCTGTTAACTGAAACGCCAGCGGCAACCCGTCTTGATTCAATCCACACGGCACGCTGATGGCAGGCAACCCCGTCAAGTTCGCACTGATCGTAAACAAATCGGCCAGATACATCGTCAACGGATCTTTCGAATGGTCCCCCTTCGCAAACGCCGCCGAAGGAGTCACAGGACCGAGCACGATATCCACTTTCTTAAAAGCGTCGTCATAATCTTTCCGGATCAGCCGACGCACTTTCAATGCCTTGTTGTAATAAGCATCGTAATAACCACTCGAAAGGGCATACGTCCCCAACATCACCCGTCGCTTCACCTCCGGCCCAAACCCTTCCCCTCGCGAACGGGCATACAAATCTGTCAGCGAACTAAATTCCTCCGCCCGATGCCCATAATGAATCCCATCATAACGTGACAAATTACTCGACGCTTCCGAAGGCGCAATGATGTAGTAAGTCGCCACCGCATACTTCGCATGTGGCAACGTAATCGGCACAATCTTCGCCCCTGCTTTGCGATAAACATCAATCGCATGACGCACTCCCGCGAGCACATCCGCATTGACCGTCTCCGCCATCTGCTCGTCAATTACTCCAATCTTCAAACCTTTTAGTGGCACATCCAGTTGACCCGAGACGTAAACTTCCGATTGATCAAGAGACGTCGCATCCCGCACATCATGACCGCTGATCGCTTCCAGGCAAACAGCCGCTCCATAAACATCACACGCAAACGGCCCAATCTGATCTAGCGAACTGGCAAACGCCACCAGACCATAACGCGACACTCGACCATACGTAGGCTTCATCCCCACGATCCCACAAAACGACGCCGGTTGACGAATCGAACCCCCGGTATCGCTGCCAAGTGCAAGTGCAGCCATGTTGCCAGCAACCGCAACCGCCGACCCACCACTCGACCCGCCCGGAACATAGCCTTCCTTCCACGGGTTATAGCTCATCCCGTAAAACGAATTCTCCGTCGACGAGCCCATCGCAAATTCATCCAGATTCGTCTTCCCAATAATGATCGCATCAGCCGCCGCCAACCGCTCAATCACATGCGCATTATAAGGCGAAACAAAGTTTTCCAGCATTCGGCTGGCACAGGTCGTTTTAACACCCTTCTGGCAGATGTTGTCTTTGACAGCCACTGGCAAACCGGCAAGTCGCCCCAACCGTGCTCCACGCGCTCGTCGAGAATCCACTGCTTCTGCCTGATCGAGTGCCACTTGTCCCTGCACATCCAAAAATGCATTCAGCACACCATTCGTCGCTTCAATCTGTTGAAGACTTTGAGTCACCAGATCGACTGACGACATTACACCCGAGTTCAATTGCGAGATTAAATCCCGTGTCGAGAGTTGGCAAAGTGCAGTTGTCATAAAGCAATCTCAAGCCTGAAGAAAGTCGTGGCGATTGTAAAGAGACTTCAATGCAAGTCAGCAAAATGGAATCAATCAGCGTCGAGAATAGCTGGGACCAGGAAGTAGCGTCCATCAGTCGATGGCGCATTCAACAGCGCCGCCGCGCGTTCCAGAGAAGGTGTAACAACATCGTCGCGAAAGACGTTGGCAACGTCGATCGCGTGGACCATAGGCTCTACGTCTGTTGTGTTGACCTCTGATAAGCACTCGATATAGGTCAGGATATGGCCAAGTGAGGCTTGAAGACTGACGACCTCCGAACCAGACACATCAATTCGGGCCAGCCTGGATACATGTTCGATTTGTTCTCGCGACAATTCACTCACGATCTTCTCCTTGTAATGATCGATTCCTTCTGCCGACGTCTCGTCACTCAACCATGATGAACTTCAGTGCTAAGGATTCTTGCCGATAGAAACGAAAACACCTC
>JBGSVC010000173.1:0-3979 GCA_041753175.1 Planctomycetaceae bacterium | reverse complement strand
TCTGAAACGTATCGACGATGCCGAAGCCGCGATCCGCAACAAAACTGGCATCCGCAATCTTCGCGTTCGCATGCTTGCAGACGACAAAGCTTCTTTGGAAGTCCCTCTCGAAGATCTCCCACGCTGCCAAAATGCACCCCTGACCGACTGGATCAAACACCAACTTTTGGATTTGGGCTTTCGGCACTTCGAGATCGATCCCCGTGGCTTTCGATCCGGCAGTCTCAACGAGCATCTTTCACTAAAGACGCTCAAATCTGATTCGGCAACCTAAACATTTGAAACTTGGTCACAATCACATTGTCTACCAATTCTTTGCCGATCATCGTGTTGATCCGGGATTTTAGAGTCTTCTTGAGATGTCCCAGATCGTTCTCATGAAAATGCGTCTCAGGACATTCTCGAATCGTCTCATCCACCACTTCCTGAATGCGATTCTGAAAATCTCCGAGTTTTCGATCAAACATCATCAGGTCAGAGATTTTCCCATCCACATGGGCATGCACATCAAATTTGACGATCCGTGTTGTGTCGGGGTCTCCTTCAATCTGGTGACGACAGTCAAAACTCCCTAACGGAAATTCAAATTCCCCCGGCGAATTCTCGGGCTCTTTTTTCACCTGTTGGTTGGCAATCGACTTGGGGATGTAAATAAACAGCATCACCATTAACAAGATGCCCAGCGTCAACAGCGCCATCCACTCTAAAAAAGAATCGTGATGTTCATTGCCGTGCATCGGGTCATTCGCTTTTTGCAGGTTTTGTTGCGCAGCCATGACGCCTTCAACACCTTCCTGTTATTGTATTGATGGACAATCTCCTGTGGTTGTCCCAAGCATCCTGCTTCTCAACCCTAGCTCGAAAGTCGCGACTTCGTCCGGATCACTTTGCTAAAAAGCCCCGTTTGCAGAGTATCTCCTTCTCAAGGCATTGGTCTTGTTATAACCGGCATGTTTTGTCAGTAAAGAAAAATAACCGCAAGCAGCGTTCCTGCTTGCGGTTATAAATTGTTTCAGGATCGTGAAATACAAAAAACGTGTCAAATGCCTTCAATTCCGGGAACAGGAAAGTTGCGAGCAAACATTCGAATCTCTTCACGAATCGCCTCTAATTCAGCAGGAGTGTCTGCCGACTGCATGGCACGCAAAATCCACTGTCCAACTTGACGCAAGTCGTCTTCTTTCATACCTCGCGTTGTCAAAGCAGCCGTCCCAAATCGTATCCCGCTAGGATCCAACGGCTTGCGTTGATCATACGGGATCATGTTTTTATTGACGGTGATTCCTGCATGGTCCAATGATTTTTCTGCAATCTTGCCAGACAGACCCACAGATGTCACATCAGACAAGATCAGATGGTTATCCGTCCCTCCGGAAATTAATCGCACTCCCCCGCTGGATAATGTCTCAGCGAGTGTCTGGGCATTCTTGACGACCTGTTCTGCATATGCTTTATACTCCGGCTGCAGCGCCTCGTGAAAACAGACAGCCTTCCCGGCAATCACATGCATCAACGGGCCACCCTGCAATCCGGGAAACACGGTCTTGTCGAGATCAGCAGCATATTTCTGCCGACACATTACCATGCCGGAACGGGGGCCGCGCAGCGTTTTGTGGGTTGTCGTGGTCACATAATCGGCCACTGGAACCGGACTGTTGTGAATACCGGCAGCGACAAGCCCGGCGTAGTGGGCCATATCAACCATCAACACCGCGCCCACTTCGTGCGCAATATCAGCAAATTTCGCGTGGTCGATCTCACGAGGATATGCCGATGCACCGGCGATGATCATCTTCGGACGATGCTCCCGAGCCAGTTTCAACACCTGATCAAAATCAATCCGATGATCATCCGGCTTGACTCCATAGTGCACCGCTTTATACAGCTTCCCGGAAAAATTTAGAAACATCCCATGCGTTAAGTGTCCGCCGTGCGACAAGTCCATCGCCAAAAACGTATCTCCAGGCTGCATGACGGTCATAAAGACCGCCATATTTGCCTGAGATCCCGCATGCGGTTGAACATTGGCATGCTCGGCTCCAAATAACTGACATGCACGATCACGAGCCAGATTCTCAATCACATCGACATGCTCGCAACCACCATAATATCGACGGCCCGGATACCCCTCGGCATACTTATTGGTCAGCACCGTTCCCACGGCTTCCTGAATTGCAGCCGATGTGTAGTTTTCGCTGGCAATCAATTCCAGACCCTCTACTTGACGGGTCATTTCGGCGTTGATCGCCTCTTGAATTTGCGGGTCAACGTGCTCAATTGTCCCCAGACGAGGGGTCGTCATAGACATGCCATCAGATCCTTTATGCTGCACTGTTTTCTAGACCATGCGACCTTCTTCAAGATTGAATATTTTCACAATCTTGATTTTGTCACAAGCCTGATTGTCATATACCAAGTTGTTCACAACTCGTTTTCTCTAAAGACTTTCAGGACGACTTAACAATCAAAACGTCTTACGTCGTCAGCCATCGAGAGAAAACGAAGAAGATAACACCGTGATTTCCATCATACGGCGATCACTTCCCGTTGAACAGCAATTGATGTCTTTGCTTAACAACTCAGGAAAAGTTTTTTCTCATCCGCGATTTGATCTCCTGTTTTTGATACACTTCCTGAAACTAAATTCTCATATCTGCTCACATGACTGACATCGCGCTCATCTCTATTTGACAGGCGTATTTACGTCATTACTCCTTATTTTGCTCAATCGGTCCGATTAGATGACACACGACTTTCCCCCCACCCCTGACATCGGATCCACGCCTGTCTGTCTCTCAATTTCTGCACCCAAGACCTCAGCTTCTCCCCTGGACGGCGAAAAAATCAGTTTCACGGGTACCCTGGCCTCTATGACCCACCAGCAGGCCCACGAACTCGTCATTGCCCACGGTGGCGAACCTTCTCATCACCTTACCAAAGCATCCACCATCCTCGTCATCGGCGAAGAAGGCTGGCCTTTGGAAGAAAACGGACAACCCTCCGTTAAACTTCAACAAGCCATCGCCTTGCGTGCTCAGGGTCAGCAAATCCGTTTGATCAAAGAATCAATCTGGCTCTCCCTGTTGGGCATCGATCATCCTCACGCGGATATTAAACGTGATTACACACCCTCAACACTCAGCCGCCTACTGGGTGTGACCGTTTGGCAAATCCGGCAATGGGAACGTGCCGGGTTGATCACCCCCTCTCATCGAGTCTTCCGTCTTCCATATTTCAGCTTTCATGAAGTCACCAAGGCCCGCAAAATTGCAGACTTAGTGAAGTCTGGCATCCCCACCAGCCAGATCGCCCTCGGGCTGAAATCACTCAACAAAATTTATACCACCCTCGATCTCCAATCAGATGTCGACGTCGTGCGGATCGATCAGCGACTCTTCGCCAAAGATCGCATCAGCCTCGTCGAACTCAAATCCCGTCAGCGTTTTTTTAATTTTGATGAGCAATCAGTAACACCTCCCATCGAACCCAACGACGACGATGAAGTCCTCTCGTTCCCTTCACCTTTCTTCACCACTCCCACCACACACTCGACTCCCGCTCCCCTGCCCGCCCGGGTGATCCCTGATTGGCACATCGAGGGCTGTCGACTTTTGGAAGATGGTCTTCTGGAAGATGCAGTGCTAGCGTTTCGTCAGGCTCTTCAACTCAAGCCCGACGATGTCGAAGCTCATTTCTCACTAGCCGATACACTCTGCCGTTTGGGCAAACGTGAAGCTGCCATCGAACGATTTCACTGTGTCATCGAACACGATCCACGCTTTCTGGAAGCCTGGACCCAAATGGGGTGCCTGCTGGCAGAACTCAAACAACACGACGCGGCACTCAAAGCGTTTTCAACGGCCATCGAACTCCACGACGACTACGCCGATGCTCACCTCCACAAAGCCGATGTCCTTCATCAGTTAGGTGAACACCGGCAAGCCGCCGCCCACTGGAAACGCTACCTCAACATCGACCC
>JBGSVC010000172.1:0-2926 GCA_041753175.1 Planctomycetaceae bacterium | reverse complement strand
TTTACGGCGGATGCTGCTGAAATCTTTCAAAAGTTGCAGGACGACTTTCTCATTGAGGAGATTTTCAAGAAACAACCTGAAGTCGTCAAACTCTCTGAAAAACTCTCAAAGGGGACTCGCCAAAAAGAAATTAACCATACCTGGGATGATGCAGATTTTTCGATCAGTCACCTGGGCAGCTCCTATGAGCACTCCCATTTCGGCACCGTAACCATTCACCAGGCCTCGGGCGAATTCATGAAGAGTTCGGCGTTCAAACATTTGGTCGATGCCAGTCGACTGGTGGTCACGCGTTCCGATGGAACGCCGCATGCAAGCATCCCTCTGACCGAACGCGAGCGCTATTATCAGGACGAAAATATTTCCGCCTGGCAGGTGGGGCATAATCTCGTGCTCGTTTATGGAGGATACCTGCACGCCGTTTCGTTGGTGGAAAAACGGGTACTCTGGTCTCATCCCATGCAGTTGCGAGCGACGAATTGGGAGTCTGATGAAACACAAGGCGAGGATATTTATCTCATCAGGCAGTCGTCTTCATTGCCATCACTACTCAACACCGCCTTTAATCAGACTCTTGTTGGTCAGGTAGTATATTGTTCTGCGGATTTAATTTGCTATCAGGCACCACGCAAACTGATCGCCATCAGTCCGCAGACCGGAGAGACATTGTGGATTGATGAGAAATATCCGGTGCAGTCATTCTTAACAGGCAACGACCAGATGCTGATGGTCTTTGCCCCCGGCAACGACGCCCGCGTGCTCGATCCTTTAAGTGGAGAGCGTTTACAGGAAGATTTGCTGGTCAAAGACATCCAGCCAGGTGGCGGAGGACGAGTCAAAGGAGGACAACTGATTGCGACTCTGGGCACACAGTTAGTCGTCTTGCATGCCCAGACATCAAGTTTTCTGGGGTTTTCCAAGTCATCGAGTATTAAGTCGTGGCAGCCGATGCTGGATCCCGAAACAGGAAAATACAAATTGGAAATGTTGTTCGAAGAGCGCATCGGGCAGTCAGATTATCTGGGATTTCTCGATCCGGAAACAGTGTTCATTGTGTCTGGAACTAAAAACGACCGTCAGGTGTTGACGCTCAATCTGGTCAACAATGAACTGATCGAACTGGGCCAAATTGATGACAAGGCGTTTATTGGAAGCCGCCAGATGTACTTAGTGCCCGATGGTTCGCGTTGCTATTTCATGATCAGCAAGTCGACTTCATATGGGTATCGGGATAACTATTTTGGCTTTGAACTCAACTCGGTGCCGATCAATGGAAAGATGTTTTGTTTCGATCTGGACTCACAATCGCTCGCCTGGGAGCAGAATATTCGCAATCAGATGCTGGTCGTCGACCACCAGCGAAACAATCCTTTGCTGGTCTTGATTTCTCGCAAGAATATTACCCGCGATGATCTGCCGTATAACGAACTCAAGATTCAGGCAATCAAGAAAACCAGTGGCGAGTTTGTCGTCGATTATACCTCGGCGACCTACGAGAGCTTTGAAACCATGAATGTCGATTTGAGTCAGAAGTGTGTCGAATTATTTACCTCCGATAGTCGCTACCGCATACAGGTGACCGCCAAAGACAGTGCGCCTTCCGAACCGGCAAACCCCTGAGGTAACTAATTTTTAAGAGGCATCTAACCCTGATCAGTATTCAGCAACATGGCAAAACTGGGATTAACACGATCTTGAGAATTGATCATAATCGCATCATCGTCCAATCAAGGAGTGATCAACGATGATGGAATGGGTGCCCTTGGGCTGTCTGATACTCTCTGTCGGTTTTTTAATGTTGAGAACGCATGCACTGCGCTCGCGAAGTCTGCAGCGCAACCCACTCAAGGAATCACAACAGGAAATCGTGCAGCGGATGAATTCTCCCGTCGGGAAAATTCATCAACTGGAAGCACGCCTGCATGATTATGGCCGCGAGGTCGAAGGACGTGTCGAAACGACCATGTTGGTCCTCGACCAACTCATTCTCGATGCTCAAAAAGAAAGCGACCGACTCGAGCACTTGCTCCTGGAATTCAAAAAACTCAACGGCGATGACAAACGTTCGGCGGCATAAGATCTGAATCCCGGGACGAGATTGGAAATGGCCCTGAGTCCATGGAAGCCGGGATGTTGCGGGCGGCGGTGATCTCAATGTGAAGTTGCTCAGGATATTGCTCGTACAAAAGCATCTGCGTTTCGACTGCCTGATCGGCATCACGACAAAATGCATACAGTGTTGGTCCCCAACTGCTCTGGCCGACACCACGAACACCAAAGCGACGCAACGTCGTTACGATTTCAGAGGCATGTGAACTGGCGTAAACATCTCCTTGAATCACAGAAAACTGCTGGCCAACCTCATATCCGAATTCATAGATATAGTCGCTGAACGAGTCAAAATCTACTAGACTAATTGAACTGGGGATTTTCGTTGTCAGAAGGTCAATGAGGTGTTGATGGCCATGATGGCGAACCTGATCCAGGCGCAAAAAAGCGGCCTTTTCCTGCGCACCCGCCAGACCTTGTGACGGGATGTCTTGAGCCTGAGGGCGGATGAGAAGAATTCGCCATCCGGAAGGAAAATCCAAACGCTGGTCGATGTGCCCGTGATCGTCGGGATGGGGTTTGCCAGCATCGATAAGGAAACCTCCATGGAAGTAGCCGGTTGAACCAATGCTGGAGCGGCTTCCTCGATTGGTCAGTTGCATTGCCGTGTGGACATCGGTAATCGGAAATGAATAAAGCTGGGCCAGTCCACTGAGGATCGCCATGGAAAACTGAGTTCCTGAACCCAGACCGATGTGCGGTTTGAATGAATTGTGAATGTGGATCGCCAATCCAGGATTTTCCGGGATATAGCCCAGATGGACCAGATGTGAGATGAGCTTTCGAATACGGGCATGATAGTCTGGATCGCCGCAGA
>JBGSVC010000171.1:0-5790 GCA_041753175.1 Planctomycetaceae bacterium | reverse complement strand
TCACCGTCCGCATGACAAACGCAGAACGCTGTTTTGCTTGAATGCGATGGACGACATCCCGATAAAGGTCAAGAGTGCTTTCAGACGGGGAAGACATCTGGCCGGAGCCGATCTTCGGGTGTGTGGTAGCCAATGCAGGCATGGGGATGTTCCTTTGTAACATGGGTGGGAATGAGGCAGGAATTCTGGCAGATAAACGAAGACGATCTCATCAGGAACATAAATGTGGTCAAATACGATATTGACCTCCCTTATGATTCCTCTCCTTACAAACACCACGGCTCCAGACATGGAGTGATCGATTTCTGGAATCAACGTGGAAAAACGACACACGGATCACCGGAAGTTTCAAAATTTTTCTATGTTGACCGTCAGTCTTAAGCGCAATTAACGGAGTTGTTGAGGCCAACAAAAATTGTTTGGGCCCAGACTGCGATGAAGACATCTGTAACAACGCCAAGGTTCACCGATCAGGGTTGTGATGCTCCATTTTATCGGCCAGGGTTGCGATGAGTCTTATGCATTGTCAGAATTGAAGGCATGCATATAGGTTATTGATAGAGTCGAGGTCAAATCAGACAAAGGGACTGTCATGATTGAAATGACGCAGCTCGTACAGTTTTGCAAAGTCGCCGAAAAAGGAAACATGACACACGCAGCCCGCGAGTTGCACCTATCACAGCCGGCGTTGTCACGTGCCATCGGTAAACTCGAAGAAGAACTGGGCATGCCGCTTTTTGAGCGCAAAACCCGGATGCTGGAACTGACCGACGCTGGCCGATTATTGCAGTCGAGGGCTCGTCAAATTCTCAGCCTCCTGGACGATCTGAGAACCGAGATCGTCGATGACGGTCAATCGGGTCAGTTGAGGATCGGGGCTATCCCGACAATCGCACCTTATTTTCTCCCTGAGTTGCTGCGAAGTTTTGGCAAAGAGTTTCCACTGGCGAAGATCTCGATTTTTGAGCAGACAACAGACAACCTCATCAAATCGGTGCAGCAGGGGGAGGTTGATCTGGCGGTTGTCGCGTTGCCCATCTCCGCGAAGTATGTCGAGTTGGAGAAACTGTTTTCCGAAGAGTTGTTGCTGGTCTGTGCGCCAGAACATGAACTGAACCGTCAGACGCAGATCACCTTGAAACAGCTTTCCGGTTATCCGTTTGTCCTCATGGATGAGGCGCACTGTTTGTCGGAAAACATTGTCTCGGCATGTCAACGCAAAGCCTTCCATCCAATCAGTGTCGAGCGGACAACACAACTGGCGATGGTGCAGGAACTGGTCGCGCTTGATCATGGGATCTCGATGATCCCGGCGATGGCATGCCTGGTCGATCCATCAGCGATGCGCTGTTATCGTCGGATCACTCAACCCAAACCCAGGCGCGAGATCGCGATGTTGATCAATCCGTATCGCTTTGAAAGTCGTTTGCAGGGTGAATTCAAAAAGCGATTGAGACAATGTGCCCAGAAATTTGGACGCACGTTAGAAGAAAAACTCGCTGCCCGTTTCACGTAAACAGCCTGTTAGCTGATACGCGTCAGCTTGGTGATACGGCCCCCTTCGACCCATTCAGTGACAATGATATTGCCCTCATGATCAAAACAGGCATCGTGTGGGTTGACGAATTTATTGTCTTCCCATTTGGCAGAGTCTTTGCGGATATTGCGTTTGCCGTCGGCGATGATCTTTTCGTGGTTGTCACACAAAGCCGAAACGGGTTTGTAGTCGGCATCGAGTAGCAAGACGCGCCCATTGAGTTCAGGGACGAGGATGAGGTCGTGATGCGTATCGAAGTGGCAGGGTTGAACAAAGTCGACGAGTCGCTGTTGATATTGGCCATCCAGCGACATGACCTGCACACTATTTTTGGAGCGGTCGGTGACAAAGAGGACATCTTCTTTTCCGGGCAGAGAAATCGTCGACAGTCCGTGACAGCAACTGAACTGTCCTGGTTCTTTGCCAGGTCCCCCAAAGGCACTTTTCCAGTGGCCGTCTTTGGAATAACGATGGACCAGATTGGTGCCATAGCCATCGGCTAGATAGAAATCGCCATCAGGAAGAAGGGCAACGTTGGTAGGCATGAATCGATTTCCACCGCCGAGTTTCTCTGCGGGCGTTTCGCCGGAGCGAATGCGATCAGGCATCGTGTTCTCGCCTTCGGGGTAGGCACCTGATTCCATCGGTGCGAATTGTTCCCAGACGATTTCCCCTGTCGTCGTGATTTTGGTGATCGACTTGATGGGGCCATTGCTGGTGATGTAGAGGAATTCCTGGCCATCTTCTTTACGAAGATCGATGCCGTGGCATCCCCCCTGGAAATGCGATCCGAAAGCTCGAACAAAAGCCCCGCTTTCGTCGAAGACAAAAACGGCAGGATGATCTTTAAGTTGGGCATCGCCGTTATGAATGATATAGAGGAGACCATTTTCGTCGATGGTCACGCCGTGGGTTGTCTGCCAGGAATATTGCTCTGGGAGTTTTGCCCAGGAGTGATTGACCGAAAATTGATAGTCACCTTGACCGGTCATCAGGTTTTGGTTGCCGGTCTTGGAGGCGGCATGGACAAAGGGAGCAGCGCTCAGCAGAGTCGCACCGGCAGCCAGGGAGGTGGTTTGGAGAAACTGTCGTCGTGAAAAAGCTGACATGGTAAGATCCTTGTGATTCGTTTCATGCAATTTGATCGTAGTTGCCCGCAACTATCATGGCATTTTAGCCGTCGCAAGGCAACGTTTGACGAATGAGAATGTTTTTTGAGAGGGGAGTCGAGGGAGTGGGTGCGGTTGTGAATGGCGCCATCGTTACACGCATAGCAAGGTGGCATGCTCATAATACCAAAAACCCGTGCCATGCTTGAGGCTTTGAGCAAGCGTGTGTTTGTCGATTGGCGATTCGGTTAAAGTATTCCGATCCCAAAAGCACGCAAGATGTGACGTATGATGTCGTCGCAATCACGGATGGGACGGGGGCGGTGGTCGAGCGGTTTTTGTATGACCCGTACGGCAAGTCAACGGTCCTCGATCCGAACTTTGCAGTCGACTCCGACAGCCTGAGCGATTACGATTGGGAGACTCGGTTCACCAGCCGCGAGTTCGATAAAGAAACCGGCCTCGATTACTTCCGCGCCCGCTATTACCACAGCGGGGTGGGCAGGTTTGTCAATCGCGATCCGATTGGGTATATAAGCGGTCCAAGTCTTTATGCAGGCTTTTTTGCACCAAACTTTAGAGATCCAAGCGGACTGCAGGTGGGTGATTCGGATCAAACTTATATTGATAATGAAAAAGAACGAGTAGCCAAGGAACGTAGGAATAATGAACAGGAGAGGCAGCGTGAGATAGATTTACGCAACGAGAATTTTGAAAAACTTAGAGAGCGATTATATGAACAATGTCGACAAATGACAGCAAGTTCTGAAGAGTGCCCAAGCGAGGTGAATGATTGTTTCAATGAAGCCGACTGTTTAATTGATGGCTTAAAAGATGCCTATGATAAGATTGATGCACTAGGTGGTCCCGCTAGATTTTCGTTTTCAGGTGCAACTTGTGACGTATGCATGGGTTGTGTGGAGTCGACTACTTGCAGTTTATCAAACGGGATTGATTCATATTTTAATATCAATAATGTTCACTATGACCAGAGTCTCCCCGTTGGTGATCACAACTGGAACGAAATAGTTCCAAAACAAATTGAAGATGGGATAACTACTGTAGATTATTGGAGTGACGACATCCGTTTTTGGAATGAAGGTCGAGGAGGTTTTTCAGGATACTGTGGCCCGTGGATTCCAAACAGAGGAGAAGGAATACCGTATGAAGAGCCTGATCCCGTATTTCCATCAGGAGAAGGCTGGCCTGTCATTATCATACAACCATAGTCATGTACATCATGGTATGTTTTTCAAAACTACCTTCTCGCAATTGCAAAATCTGAACTTGAGTGCTTAAGAGTTGTTCCAAGCGTGAGCCAAATGAATAAAACTGTTATATATATACTGATAATTGCATCCGCAATTTCCGTATTATACATTTTGACTGACGTTAATTATCAAGCGGAAATGTCTGAATGCAAAGACATATGCAGCGAATACTCTACACTTATTGTATTAGCAAGCAGAAAGAATGAGTCGGCACTATCGACCTTAGACGAACTAACGGATAAGCGTGAAAAATATCGTAATGTGGTCATGGAGTTTGATTTTAATCAGATTACATCGCATGTTTGCAAATCAACTGGATGTAAGTATAATATAGTCAAGTCTGTTGATAGCATACAATCTTGGCCAATGAGCGCTGAAAAAAAGATAATTATTTATCATGATGAAGGATGTTTGCACAAAGAATCACGTTTCTCGTCTAACGCGTATGCTATATTTGGACTAAGTGATGGCAGCAGCGTGCGAATTCCGGTTGCATACACAAAGAATCAAATATATAGAAAGTGGTTTGAACAATTCTTAAAAAGTGAAGCAGATCTTAATGATCTAAAGCTGCTACTGGAATAAGACGGGTTAGCAGGGTGGCATGCTCATTAATTTCAAAAACCGTGCCATGCTTGCGGCTCCGAGCAAGCGTGCGATTGTCAGCCAGGTAGGCTGAACCTATGAAGAGGCCGAGCCGACTTGGGGTGTGCTTGAGATCGTGGTCAACAGTGTTTTTGGAAAGAAATTCTCAAAGATCCTATTTTCGGTGTTCATTTGCCGGAAATAATTCCAGCAGGAGGTGGTGGAATAGCACCATGAATAAAATGAATGATCAAATCGATGTTAAATACGAAGATGGAAACTTTGTGGAAATTGGCGATAGAATCACTTTAGATGGTCATGAAGGTGTCGTCATTGAAATCTTGCTGCCACGAAGTCAACGAGCAAAAGACTTTTCATGTTTTGATGAAGGCGGCCTTCTTTTACAAATGAAATACTACGGACTTCTAGTAGAGCCATTTGGAGTAACTGGTCGTATCGAGAAGATCATTCATGATTAGATCGGAATCGTCGGCGTGTACAACTCCTCGACGTCCCTCTCCAGCGACCCGACGTTTGATGCCGCGGGCAACATGGTCACGTGTCCCAAGCCGGGCGATCCGGTCAACAGTTTGACCCTCAGTAGGGTAGGCTGGGATAGCTGCTTTGAGCGTATCCCAGCGTTGGGCCTTGGTTGGGTGGCATGTTTATGAACATCAAAAACCCGAATTATGCTTACGGCTCCAACCAAGCCTGCTTTTGTCAATTGACCATCTTCTCAGTTTGTCTTGCTTTTCTGGCATAATCTTGGTCGATCCTGATTCTCCTGATCAAACGCGCGGGGTGAATGTCGGCTTGGTGTGGGGGATGGGGGGTGATGATGCGACTGGCAACCGCTCTTGCTTTATCCTTTTTTCACGACGGTCTCGACCGGCTCACCAACACCCAACGCGGCAACCTCTCCTCGGGTTCGATTGTTTTGAAGGTGGTCGAGTAGGGGTGTTGGCGGGGGGCGGGGGGTGTTTGTTTTGGGTGTTGATTGGACGTTGATTTGCTGGGAGACGCGTTGCTCATCCCAGCCTACGGTGTGCAATCTCAAACATAGGATGACAGCAAGTGTCACCAGTAGATTTACTGTTTGTTGAGTTTCAATGGGACTCGTGTGGTTTTTGTGGTTGATGGTTTGCTCTTGTGTGTGGGGGTGAGTGATTGGTGCGGTTCGAAGACTCACCAGCACCTTACTTTTTTGGGGTTATTTTTTGAATTGAAAACCACGGGGTTGGTTTGTGGGCTCGGTTGTTGTGGATGGTCACCATCGGGCGGCTCAGGA
>JBGSVC010000170.1:0-9012 GCA_041753175.1 Planctomycetaceae bacterium | reverse complement strand
CGGCGATCATCATTCGCTTTCCGGCACCGACACTCGATAACTCTTTCAGGATCTCCTGAGTGGAATGAGTCCTGAGGTCCCCGCCACACACCGGACAACTCACCCGACTGGCCTGAGCAAATAATTGTCGCAGTGATTCTTCCCAAGACCCGATCGAAGCAATCGTCTTTTTCAACGCAAACCGACGGGGGTCCTGTGTCACGAGCAAACAGTTCGGCAGCAAACCGGCATGATCCAGCTTTGGCGTGGTTGCGTTGGCGAACTGTTGCCTCAATGCTGCAGAGAAAGTCTCCAAATACCGTCGTTGAGCTTCTGCATACAATGTCCCAACGACCAACGACGTTTTCCCCGCCCCGCTGACTCCCCGCACCAAGACCAACTGCTCACCACCAAACTCCAGATCAAATCCCTGCAGATTATTTTCTCGCGCGCCATACAGTTGGATTGTCATCATCCCCGACCATTCCCCTCGCCCACACCTGCTCAATAGCACATCGATTGATCAGCGAAATGCACCTGGCGGGATTCGAACCCACGGCCTACGGTTTAGGAAACCGTCGCTCTATCCTGCTGAGCTACAGGTGCAATGTTTTGCTGGTGATCAGTTTAGGGGAAGTGTTGATGGGATTCAATTCGGGAGGGTTTTCGTGTCGTCCTTACAATTCGAGGTGCCCCGTGAAAATTCGAGTCGACATCCTCTTGCGTTTCTGCCGATGTAAACCGTACCGATTTTTCCGATTGTGATGACTAAATCGATCAGTCCAGCGCTGTATTCAACTCAGTTATGCCGAGCAGGATTTATAGCTAAGTGACTGTTAATAATGGACTTGTATTGAATGGTCGTGTGGGGAATTTGGGAAAGTTCTTCACAGTTCCATCTTAAGTTCGCAGTGTCATCGATCGAAAATTCTCGAGCATTGAGTCAGTGGCGTGATCCGGGACGGATCGCCCGCAGCTCATTGGAACGGTCTCATTGCCCTTACGGGCAGGCTCTGGGGGGAGCTTCGTGAACATGGTCCGATTGAACGTTATGCCTGGTCGCAGGTGGCTGACCGGGTGCGCATTGGCTGTCTTGTTGTTAACCCTGGGGTTAGACGAGACTCATTGCACTCTGCTCTTGGGCGTGGAACCACCCGCCCATCCACTGGCTCATGTCAAGTATGCTTCAGCACCAACACATACTGACACAACTACAGACACAATCGCTACCACCGCCGCTCCCCTCGTCCAACCTGTCTCCGAGGGATTTGCCAAGGTCTCAACGCCAGTGCAGCATGCCGATCTGATCGAAACGCAGATCAGCGATAACATCAATCGCATGCAGACGTTTGATCAGCGCACCAGTGCGCCTCATGTCAGCGACGAAGATATTGAAAAAGTCTTCAAGGATTTCAAAGTCCTCAAGTCGGCCTCATCAGATTCGCAACTAAAGCAGCAATCGCTGGCGTCTTTGCCGGTTCGTCAAATGTCAGCCAAAGATCAGGCTCGCTGCGCTGCGGTCATTAACAACATCAGCCTGTACCGTCGGATGCCCACGATTAGTTTTGAAGTCCACCCCATGGCTTATCAGTATTATGTTTCTCACCCTGATGTTGCAGTGGCTGTGTGGCGCAATCTGCAAGTCACCAAAATGAATCTCTGGCAGACCGGAGCCGACGACTATGAATGCGACGACAAAGCTGGCACGTTAGCGATCGTTGATTATCTGTATCGCTCTCCGGGCTTACAGATCGTTTATTGTGATGGTGACTTCGCCAGCCCGTTTATCAGCAAACCGATTCATGCCTCTGGCATTTTCGCCTTAAAGACAGAATTTAAGCCCCAGCCTGATGGCCGATTTTTCGTCGTCCACACCGCTGATGTCTTTATCAGCTTCCCATCGACAACGATTGAAACAGCCGCCAAGCTGATCTCTCCGATCAGCAACATGATCGCCGATCGCAATTTTCGGGAAGTCAGTCTGTTTGTGCACACGATGTCAAAAGCCATGCAGACACAGCCGGGCTGGATCGAGCAGATGTGCAGCAAACTCGAAGGGGTCCTGCCTCAGCGCAAAGAGGAGATGCTGCAATTGACTGCCAATGTCTATGCTGATGAACAAAAGCGTCTGACGCAGTTGTCGATGTCTCGCTGACAATCATCCGAAACCAGTAGTTCATCCGAAACCACGAGTATCGTATAGAATTCAACGTGCATTGGGGCGTTCAAAAAAGAGGCGATCAATTAGAAATGTGATCGCGACCATACCCGCCAGGATTGCCACCTGGGTTTTGAACGCGAAGACAAAATAAATCGCCAGGATCGCCATGAACACATACTTCCAGCGAAGCGTCATGATCCATTTATAGACCGGCTCCGTGATTCCAAACCACAGACAAAAGACAAACATCCCGGCGCGCAGGATGCCAGCCACCTGATTGGGCTCCGCTCCCATCCCCACTTGCACACCCATGACAATCAGACACAACAGCCAGCAGATCAAAGCGCGTGATTGAAAATGGCGATAATCCTCGTGCAATCGGGTTGTGGCAACCGAGGAAGTCGGCTCAGTTGACGGCGGTGCAGATGACGACTGTGTAGGTAAAGACGGTGCAGAGGTGGGATCTGGTGTGTGTGGAGAGTTCATGGAAAGTCGACAATCAGGCAATCACAACTGAAAAAAGAGATCACATCGTTTTTAGAAATCATCAGGAGCGGAATTCTTCCACAGCATCGTCTGATCTAAATAGCAGACATCCGCGTTCTCTATTACTATAAGTCTTGATCTGGACTGGATGTGACGCGTGAAAGGCAACACCTGCTCCCTTTCAGTGTAGTCGTTGAACCTCTCTGCAACAATCCATCAATTCTGACCATCCCCCAACAAACGTCATCGAATTCTATGACTATCCACAACCGTCGTTTTAATGAATTGCTCGAGCATCTGCGTCGGTTGCCTGCACAACTTGACGAACTGCGCAATCTCTCTACGGGTTTGGAGATTACTCCCCTTCTGTCACGGAGCTGGTATGAACTGCTGATGGGCAAATTGCTCCCTCAGGCAAAATATGGCGGTGTGTTGATTGTCTCGGTGGTCGGCGGGACGAATATCGGCAAGACCGCAATCTTCAATCATTTAGCCGGTCAGGTGATCAATCAGGTCAGTCCTTTTGCTTCGGGAACAAAACATCCGGTCTGCTTGTATCCAGAGAAGATGGATGTCGATTACCTGAAAGACTTATTCAGTGAGTTTGTCGTTGAACCATTAACAAACCCTACGCAGTCGCTTGAAGAATCTCCGCGAGATTTTTTATTCTGCAATCAAAGTCCAACATCTCCGGAAAACCTCCTGTTGCTTGATACCCCTGATATCGATAGTGATGCCAAAGTCAACTGGGCACGTGCGGAAAAAATCTGTCTGGCATCAGATGTTCTCATCGCGGTTTTGACACAACAAAAATATAATGACGCGGCTGTGAAACGATTTTTTCGAGATGCAGCCCGACAAGGGAAAGTCGTCTGTGTCGTGTTCAATCAATGCTTTCTTCCCGATGACGAACTCTATTGGCCCCGCTGGCTGGAGACATTCACCACTGAAACCGGCGTCAAACCCTTTCGTGTTTATCTGGCTCCACATGATCGTCTTGCAGTTCAGGAGAATCGACTCCCCTTTTACGAGCGTGAAAAAACGGCGACCTCCTCCTCGGAGAATTCCCCTCCTGTCGATTTAAAGTCGGTCTTTTCTGAACTGGAATTTGCCACGATCAAATTGCAGACGATGGCTGGAGCGATCGCCGAAGTCGTGGATCAAAGAGTCGGTCTGCCTGCCTACCTGGACGACCTGAAACGAGCCAGTACTCGCTACGTGGATGCTGTCGCGGTGTTAACCAAACAACGCCTGACGAAAATTGATCATTGGCCCAATATTCCCAATCGACTGCTGATCACAAAAATCCGTGGCTGGTGGAAAGAACAACGACAGGGCTGGCCAGCGCGGATGCACCAGACTTACGATTCTCTGGGCAAGATCGTCTTGTGGCCGGTGACATACGCTATGGGCGGTGGCAAAGATCAGAACGCAGATCGACTCGAAGACTATCAACACAAAGAATGGGCGACAATCATACTCATCGTCAACCAGACCTTCGAACAACTTGAAAACCTGCAACAGGAAGGCAACGCCCTTCTTAAAGCCAGGCTGGAGAGTCTGCTCAGTGGACATTCCCGACAACAGATGTTCGACCAACTGCGAACAGAATATCAAGCCGCTCCCCTCGATGAATTGATCACGCAGGTCGTCGACGAACAACTGAGCAGTTTTCGTCAGGATAGCCCCGAGTATTACCAGTTCTTTCGTCGACTGGACACCTTTGCTGCCGCCATGAGACCCGCTACCTCGGTGGCACTTTTTGTCACCGGCGTGGGTCCGATCGGCCATGCCTTGACGCCCGTTCTCTTCGATGCCGCGACTCAAACAATGCTCCATCTGGTCGGAGATGTCACCGCTGGAGCCGTGACAGCAGCAGTCGGAGATGTCGCGATAGCTGGTCCTGGGGCGGCTGCGGCAGGTTATCTGGAAGCGAAATTTCGTCGACTTCATGAACGAATCATCGAAAAGCGTGTCACCTGGCTGGCCGATTTACTGCAACGAAAGTTTCTGGGAGAACTGATTGATGAGTTGACCTCACTGGCCGAACTTCCGTCACATCCGGCGTTCGATCAGCTTCGTGATCTGGTCGAAATCCTGCAGCAACATCTGCGCTTGTTGCAGGCAGACACTCCCACTTCCAATGCGACAGTTCAATCAAACCCTATGATCACCAATACAGGCGACTTGAAGACGACTTGAAAACAAGGCCGACCAGATGACAGCTCCTACTTTAAAAATTCCCTTACGAACGTCTCCTGCAACTGCCTGGCAGCAGGAACTCAAAGAATGGCAGGATCGAGGCGTCGTTGTCGAACTGGTTGAAGGTCTGAAATCGTGGAACGACGTCGAACTGAAGTGGAAGCCCATGCAGGCTGTTCGACACTGGTTTTCTCACGCGATGGTACGCTGCGAGGAAACCGTTGAGCGCATTGACCAGCCCCTTTTGATCGCCACATATGGCGGCACTGGCTGTGGGAAAAGTACGTTGATCAACGCCCTCGTGGGAGCTGAGGTGTCGAAATCGGGACGCGAACGACCGACGACAAAAAAACCTCAACTCATCTGTCATGAAGAAACAGACCTTTCCAAATTTGTACTGCCCGTTGAGAATCTGGAGATCACACGTCATTCCCATGAATTGCTCAGACAGATTGTGCTCATTGATTGTCCTGATCCCGATAGCAGTGAAACGTCGATGGAAGGGTCGAATACCGCTCGACTCAAAGCGATCCTGCCGCATTGCGATGTCTTGATCTTTGTGACCACGCAGCAAAAATATCGCTCCGCCAAAGTCATGGAAGAGCTACTCTGCTGGGCGGCTGGCTGTCGCTTCGTTTTCGTGCAGACCCATGCCGAGATTGATCAGGATATCCGCAACGACTGGCGACGATTACTGGAAGACTATTTTATCGTCCCGGAGATTTTTTTGATCGACTCTGTGGCGGCACAACGCGCCGTTGAGAGTGTTCAGTCGATGCCTGCTGAATTTGCCCGATTACTCAAGACGCTCTCGCAACCCAGGGGAATTGATCAGCGTTATGCATTGAGACTCTCCAATGCTTGTGAGCAGATGTTGCAGACCGTGGATTTGATCGAACAGGAACTCTCAGGTTTCGAGCAGCCTGTTGCAGAACTTCAGAATCAACTTGCCTTTCAGCAGCAACGTCTCCTTAACGAAATGTCCTCACAACTCAATAATGAGTTGACACTCAGCCGGGGGTTGTGGGAACAGCGACTTCTCTCAGAAGTGCTTTCGCAGTGGGCCATGAGTCCGTTTTCATCAATGCTGCGACTTTATAACAGTCTGGGTACACTGGCGGCATCGTTCGGCATCATGCGAGCCCGCACGACCGCTCATCTGGCTATCATTGGAGCCATGCAGGGTCTGCGCTGGCTGGGGCAGCAACAACAGGATCAACAAGCCAAAGATCGCATCAGGCAAATGCAGGTGACCACCCTTGACGAACAACTGTTGCAGGAAGTCAGCATCGTGATCGCCGGGTATGCGCAGTCCGCAGGGTTTTCTTCGATCACCACACATCAGGAAACCAAAGTCGTCAGCGAACATGCTGTGGATCTGGAGCAGTCATTTCTTGTCAAAGCCACCCGGATGATCGATGACATCATTTTGAATGTGGCCAAAGAACAGACCAGATTTTCCGTCAGGGTCATGTACGAATCGCTGTTTTTACTCTACGTCGGTTTTGTGGTCGCGCGTGTCGGATATAACTTTTTCTGGGAAAGCCTCTGGGAACACGAACGCATCATGAAGCTGGATTTTTACATACCCGCCGGCATCTTTTTTATCTTGTGGACAGGAGGACTGATCATGTCCTACCTGCATAGATCACAAAAACTGCTCTTTAGCCGCCTGCAACAAACGACCGGACTGCTTTCAGAGATGCAGTTGCCCCCCTCGGTCTTTCAGAATGTCCGTCAACAATTACAACAGGCGATCGCTCAGCACAACGATCTTCGACGGTTGAAGTCGGAATTGCTCGATGTCTACGGGCGTTATCAGGTCGACAATCGCGAACTTGGCCACGTGAAAATGGATCGCCCTTCTGTGTAAGTCAAAATGGTGACTTAACGTCAATAAAAAAACGGCGCTGAGTTGTCTCAGACGCCGTGTTCGTATTTTTATTGGAGTCTTGAGTTGACGTGATGGGCTCAGTTACGAGATCCAGCTTTGATTTCGTAGTTCGCACTAGGATCGTGCGGATCGAAGAGTCGACGTTTGGGTTCATACCCGATGAATTCGAGGAAGTCATTAAGGCTGACAGTCCGAACGCCGCGATATCGGGCCTCTTCGTCGAGAGCTTTAAGTTGCTGGCTGATCTTGGAAACGCGTTCTGCATCGGCACTTCCAGGAGGAAAATTCGACGGATCTGGAATCTCGCCGACGACCAGATACTTGGTGTCTACAGAAATGCCGTCTCCAGAGCGAATCCCCTGATCATCGACTTCGTTATCAATTTCTGCACCGGCGGCAAGAATAATATCGTGGAGCAATTTGCGATCCGAGCGTCCGTCACCATCGAGGTCGATCAAACCCACGAATGAAAACTTGAGTTTGGCACCTGGTTCCCAAAGTGGCGAGAAAACGATATCGCCGGGAGCGATCGGACGTCGGGGATCTTCATCCGTCACACGACATTCAGCCAGGTGTTGATCGAGGATCCGTGTGACCTCGGCTTTGCCTTTGATATCGGCTGCACCTCGGCCGACACCTTGATTTCGTTTATCGTAGATGCTGAAGGTGGTTTGTTTGAGAAGATTATCAGCATATCCCAGATTGATCGTGATGATGCCTGCGGAGTTATCAACGGAGCGAATCAGACCATCGGGTTTGTCGAAACTGGTCTGGTTGAGCTGATCGAGTTCTTTGCGAAGTTTATCGTTGATGTCTGTCAGCGTGGCCAGTTGTTTTTCTTTGGCTTGTTTGAAACGATCAAATTGCTCTTCTGCTTGGGCAAGCTCGAGACGCTTTTCATTCAGATCGGTTCGGCTTTGTGCGATTTCCTGATCTTTTGTGGAGACCATATCTTCCCGTTGGCGGATATGTCCTTGAAGATCAGTTTTGGCCTCGGTGGTGTTCTTTTGGAATGCGGCGACTTTGTTAGTGTAATCGTTGTTGAGCGCCAGCATTTTACTACGGGCATCCTGGACATCCGCCTTGAGTTGATCTCGTTCCTGCGTCAAGGAATCGAGCTGCTGTCGGATCGAAATGATCGTGTCTTTGTAGGTCGACTTGGCGAGGCTGCTGCCATATTTTTTCATGTCGTCGTTCATGGCACCGATGACCGTAGCAGGATCGTTAGCGGCATCCACACCCACTTTGTCCATCTTGTGACCAATAGTATCCTTGAGTGCACCGATCTCTGTCAGGGCATTGGAAAGTGCCTGGTCAGCTTTCTTTTGCTTGGAATCTGCTTCGATGGCAGCCTGCTTGAGTTCCGTTTGATCTTTGAACCCCATGTAGGTGGTAAAAGAGAGGATCAACGTCGTCATCCCGAACGCGATCAGCCAATAGTGAACGGCCCCCATCGATCCCGATGAATTCGCCATGTGATGATTTCCTTGTCTGCCTATTGCCAATTGAGTGAGTGTTTGAGTGAGGATTCAATCAGAACGGATTCGACGGGAGCCAAAACGGTGTCTTGGTTAGCTGCAGGTCTGAGAATTGTCTGACGATAACCGTCTGATGCCCACAGGCATTGGCGGTGATGTTACAATCGTTATCAACAAAAAAGATTCCAGAATTTAACATCCACGGAGACCTTGGGCATGCAAAATCCGGCAGTTATCGACTTGATCGACCATTGACAGGTCTGAAGATGCTATTAATTCCCCAGGCCGTGAAAACGTCAGATTCCGAATCACTCTTACAACACGTCCTTCCGCAGGATGTCATCGAAGATTAGAACTGACGAAATCCAAGCCGAAATCAGGAGGGATCGATGCTTGACGAGATGAACGGCCTCATCGAAATCCCCTATATTAACATAGTTTACGGCTCAATCCCCCAGCGTCAAGAGGTGGATTGAGAGGATCGCGATTCCTGAAATCAAAACGTCAACGTTGAAAACTTGACTGAGGTTATTTTTCTGACTCGGAAATTCTGATGTTCAGACCGACAGATTTCTAATCGTCTCAAGGAAAAATCGTCTCGTTCGTTGGAATTGATGCATGACGTAGAATCGTCAAGACCAGTACGGGCAGACGGGGACGTCGGTGGGAAGTCTGTTTGGATTCGTTAAGATGAACGCAGAAACTCGTTGTGCTGCATGTCTGCGTGAAAGTCATCTATGAAGTCTGAGTCTACTCGTCCGACGCTGTTTGTCATTGATATGTTTTCCCTGATGTTTCAGGTCTACCATGCC
>JBGSVC010000169.1:0-10192 GCA_041753175.1 Planctomycetaceae bacterium | reverse complement strand
GAAGAGCTTGCTTTGTGTAGTCTACTTTATCATCGACGGCATTGTGCTTTGGCATGTGAAAGACGTTGGCGATCGCCTCTTTTTGTGAGCTTGGGTAGAGGTGCCGATACCGCCTCGAGATTTTTGGGCTCATGTGATCAGCTATGTTTTCGAAGAGGCGTAGGTCGATGCCATTGCTCGCCAAATCAGAGATGAAGGAGAGACCCAGAACGTGAGGTTAGCGAGAGGGACTTGAGGATGAACTTTACGCCCAGTTCCCGTTTGAGGTGGCGAAAGTGGATGGCCATCGTGTAAGCCGTCGAGGCCTCCAAGGAGGACTTGTGCGTCTCCTCGTACTTTTGGCAGATGTTCCCAAGCGTAGAATTTGAGATCAATTTGGTTGGCGGCTTGCCGTCGTATTGCAGGAAGTCGACGATCGACATCCCTTCGGGCAGTTCGATCAGTTGCTGCTTAAGGCGGGAGCAGGATGAGCTTGACCTTCGAGGCGGTCAGCCGGGCTTCGTCTTCAGGGACGTCGCCAACGGTGTAAGCGTTTTGGCGGTTTTCGTAGCAGAACTTGATGCGGTAGTTACCGTTGTGGTTTTCGAGAAAGGCCATGTGCGGCTCCAGTACGACCGCAATGCTGTTCCCAAAATGTTCCCAAACGCTGTGGCAAGAAAAAAGCGGCCAAGAGCATTATCTGCATTTGACCGCGTAATTTCAATAACATTAAGGACTTAAAACAGTGCCCAGGAGAGGACTCGAACCTCCACGACCTTGCGGCCACTAGGACCTGAACCTAGCGCGTCTGCCAGTTCCGCCACCTGGGCAGGTGTGCATCGGGGGTGTCCCCCCGAACGCAGAATCCAGAAGATAATCAAGCAGTTAGGTTTCTGCAAGCGTGATGCCTGTCATTGGAGAAGAACTTTGATGATGGAAGACGGGAGTTGAAGGGCTACAAGATGTTTTCCAGATCATTCGCTAGAGACGCTGCGAGAATGCGCGGGCGGTGGGGGTGGTGGCATTGTTGATTAGCTCGTGTGGACTGCCAGAGAAAATCAGGTGTCCGCCTTGTGGGCCACCGACGGGGCCGAGTTCGATGATGTGATCGGCAGCGGCGATGATGTCGAGATGGTGTTCCAGAATGATGACGGTGTTGCCAAGAGATTGGAGACGACGACAGACGTCGAGGAAGCGATCGACATCGAGAGGATGTAAGCCGGTCGTCGGTTCGTCCATCACAAACAGCGTGGACGTGGCTGCCATTGAAAGTTCGGAAGCGAGTTTGAGGCGTTGCGCCTCGCCGCCGGAGAGTTGGTGGGCGGGCTGACCAAGTTGCAGATAGCCAAGACCGAGTTGACAGGCGACTTCCAGTGGTTGACGGATTTTCTGAAGGTTTCCAAAAAGGTCCAACGCTTCCTGACAGGATAAGCTGAGAATCTCTGAAAGCGAGTAGTCGTGAAAACGTACGGCCAGAGTCTGCGGATTAAATCGTTTGCCAAGGCAGGTCGTGCAGTCGATCAGTTCGGAGTTGTCACGGGAGAAACGGATCAGTTGATAACCTTTTCCCTGGCAGGCAGGACATTGCCCTTCCAGTGAACGAAAACTAAATCGGGACGGCGAAAACCCTTTTTGTCGAGCGATTCGAGTTTTGGAGAGGAGATTCCGAATGGGCCCCCAGATTTTCATGAGAGTAGCCGGCATGGCCAACGGGGATTTTCCAAGGGGCCATTGATCAATGACGAGCAGTCGTTGAAATGAATGGTGGCCAGTCAGGAGAGCTGCCTGGGATTCCTGAGAACTTGAAATACGCTGACCTGCTAGAATCGATTGCCTGAGGATCGGGACCAGGGTCTCCATCACGAGGCTGCTTTTCCCGGAGCCACTGACACCAACAACCACCGTGATCTGTTGGAGAGGAAATGAGACGGTGAGGTGTTTGAGGTTGTGCTGATGGGCGCCAGAAAGAACCATCCATTCTTGTGTGGAGATCTCCTGCTTTTGTGAGGGTCGCGGTCTGTGTCTTTTCAACGCAATTCCGGTCGGAGCGGTAGGAATTTGCATGACGTCGCTGGGAGTGCCTTGAGCGACGATCTCACCACCGTGTTTGCCGGCACCTGGACCCAGATCGATGAGCCAGTCAGCCTGGCGAATAAAATCGAGATCGTGCTCGACGGTAATCACGGTATTTCTGGCATTGAGGAGATCGCGCAGGGACTCGATGAGCTTTTGACGATCCACAGAATGCAAGCCTGTCGTTGGTTCGTCGATCAGATAACAGGCCCCTGTCAGTCCTGTGCCTAACGCGGCGCCCAGTCGGGCGCGCTGGAACTCTCCACCTGATAATGAGAGGGTGGAGCGTGACAATGACAAATACACCAGTCCAACGGTTATGAGAAACTCCAAACGCGCAGCCAATTGTGGCAGCAGGGTCTGGCTGATAGGATCTTGGACATTGCGATACCAATTCAAAATCCGGGAGTGTGCAGTCTCCAGATCCAGATCAGAGAAGTTGGAAAGTGAGAGGTCGTTAAAGAGGATGCTTTGGGCCTGTGAATTCAAACGCGTCCCGTGGCAGATCGGGCAGGCCTGGATGTCACCATTGAGAATTTGCAGTCGTGTGGCTTGAGAGTGTGTAGAGGAAGCATGTGGAACAACTCCCAGCCCTCCACACTCAAGGCAGGCACCCTGTGGGCTATTGAACGATAACAGAGATGGCTCAAGAGAGGGAAAGGTGATGTTGCAGTCGTCACAGCGTGGCGTGAGATGGAAGGCATCATCGATCCATGTTCCTTCAATTTCACGACTGACCTGACAGCGTCCATCGCCAAGTCGGAAGGCATTTTGAAGTGATTCACGCAGTCTGGTTTCGATACCAGCTTTGACGATAATGCGATCAACCACGATGTCAACTCGATGATTTCCCTGGAGCGGAATAGCCTGCAGATCGGCCAGATCTGTCAGTTCGCCATCGAGTCGGATTTTGACAAAGCCATCGCGTTGAATTTGTTCGAGATTGTGGCTGGTAACAGCGCTATTGCGGATGACTTCAACCAATATCATGGCTTTGGTTCGTACAGGATATGCCATGATCTGCTGGATTGACTGATTGATGGACGTTGACGAAAGTCTTTGACCGCATTGAGGACAGCAAACCGTTCCCAGTCGTGACCATAACAGCCTTAAGAGGGGATCCAGTCCCGCGAGTGTGGACAGTGTGCTGCGAATGCTCCGTTGGTAAAAACCGGCTTCCTGCCAGACGCCTATGACTGGCGGGAGCCCTTCAATCGAATCGACGTTGACGGTCAACGGCTGCGCCGAGATCTGGCCCACGTCCCGGAGTTGGCTTTTCAGGAATCGGCGAAAGCCTTCTGCGTAGAGGGTGTTAAATAACAGAGAGCTTTTACCCGAGCCGCTCAGTCCAGTGATTACGGTCATTAAACCAGCAGGAATATCGAGACTGAGATCTTTGAGGTTATGAGTTCGAGCACCACGAATACGGATGGGGGGAGGAGCGATCTGGGAGGGGCTGTGCGGAGTTGTCATTATTCCATGGTTTCAATCGGCGCATAAACCGGTCTGGCGTTGAGTTTTTCTTTGGGAGATAATATCAGTTCGAACAGAAGTCTTCTCAATAGGAATGGTATTGAGATGAGCATTTTAAAGTGACGTGGGCAGGAACCCAAGAGATTCCTCCCTTTGATTGTTGTCTTGCGTCAATTTTATGACACGTTTGAATACAAACATGGAATGAAAGGCTGGAGAACATGTCGGAGCATTTGCATTCCTGCAATACAGTTTCGCCGCCGAGGATTCCATATCTTTATTGGGGGTGGATCGGATCGGCATGTCTTCACGCTGGAATTGTGTGTGTGATGATCCTGTTTATGAAAAGTTGTGGTCAACCTGCGGGCATGGGACAAGTGGCACTCGATTATCATTCCGTCGGGATTTATGACGCCGTTCCTGCCTGGGAAGCTTCGCAGCCGACAGTGTCTCGTCACGATGTTGAATCGACTGTTGAACAGCCACAAGTTTTGGAACAGCCTGAGCCGATGGAGCCTGTCGAACCATTGGCCGAGTTTCCGCCAGAGACCAGTGTGGAGGTGCCAGAGGTTGAGGTCAATGAAACTCCGGTAGAGAATGCCCTTCCCGATATGATTGGAACAGGTCCTCAGGACGTGGCTTCTCAGGTCTCCCGTGAACCTTCGGCGACGGCTACGATGCCGGCAGCCGCTGCGCCGCCTCCTGCAGGTACGGTGAGTTTTTTCAATATTACTGATACAGGAGAGAGCTTTCTATTTGTCATCGATATGTCAAAGAGTATGAAAGATTTTGGAGCCTTTGAGGTGGCGCGTCGCGAGATGCAAGTTGGCTTGCAGAATCTGCGTGTTGATCAAAAGTTTCACATCGTGTTTTATAATGATCAGGTCCATCAGTATGCTTTGTCTGGCAAGAGACCGGAATTGATGTTTGCCAGCCCGGTGAATGTGAGCCTGGCGCGTAATTTCATTAACTCAAAAACTCCCCAGGGGGGGACGAATCATTTGGCTGCACTCAGCGAAGCGTTAGGATATCGACCGGAAGTCCTTTATTTTCTCACAGATGCCGACCAACCTGGCTTGAATGCCCGTGAACTGGAGCGAGTTCGCCAGAGAAATCGGGGATCGACAAAGATCCATGCGATCGAATTTGGCTCGGGTCCCGATCTTGATCAAGGTCTAAACTTTCTGGAAAAGCTGGCTGCACAGAATGGTGGTTCGTAACGTTATTGCGATGTCAAAACGTTTCTTCCCTGATTGACTTACTTCCGTGATTGTCAATTAGGGATAACAATCCACTCTCAGATGTGTCTAAATTTGATAAGGTTTTCATGACAGACTCTCCCGATCCTGCTTCACAGAAACAGGCCCAACGCTATCAAGTCGCGACACGTGATCAACTGCCTGTCGGCAAAGGGATGGAAGTTCAGGTCGCTGACAAAGTTATCGCGCTCTTTAATGTTGCAGGAACTTATTATGCCATTGATGGCCTGTGCCCACACAGTTGTGGTCCTCTGGGAAAAGGCACAATTCATGGGAGTACGGTCACCTGCCCGTGGCATGGATGGCAATTCAATGTGACGAATGGCAAACATCTCCAAAGTTCGATCACGACGTCGCAGTACCGTGTTTGTCTGGAAGGTGAGACAATTGTTATCGAATTGGATTGAAATTAAGAAAATGATTGTCGCTACGGTGATTTCATAGCTATCTATGCAAGACCGATCGCGCTGGAATTGTAAAGAATGCAACTTTGGGGCGGTGATTCTGGCCTGGGCTAAAAAACTGTGATCTTCTCGAGCCTCCCATCCGATAAATGCATTACGGTCGGAATATTCTGTCGTGACTGGGGTGATTGGGAGTCTGAGAACAGCAGGACCCGCCTGTTCTCGTGTCAAATCAATTATCCGCGATGAGATGTGATCGTGGACATTCATCAAAGCACTAATGCTTTGAAGGAATGAATGGATTCGAGAATCTGCCATGGAGGGCATGATGCGTCAGAAGATTTCTACAGTCTGGTTGTTCGCGTTTTTTGCGACCTTCGGCTTCAGCCCACAATTGCTGACCGCCGGATGGCCATGGAATAAAGTCGACCCTGTTTCAGGCTATCAAAAACATTCGCCAGAATACGATGCCTACTACGCAACGATCCCGCCAGGCTCAACACGTACTTATCATCATGGCATGGCTTGCCCGCCTTATGAGCGTCCCTGTGGGCCAGAGCGTCTGTATTGGCAGCAGTACCATGCCGTCAAATATTGGCCCTATCCTTATAACATTCAAGATCGTGCGATGGTCTATGACTCTTTCGATCTCCAGGCAGCCGCTGGTTGGAAATCGGCTACCACGCTTTACGATTATCACTTCAATTCTGAAACGCAGGAACTTAACTCTGCGGGCAAAGAACAAGTGAAGTGGATCATGAGCAATGCACCGAGCAAGTTTCGTCAGGCCTATGTGGCAGCGAGTCTTGAAAAAGGGATCAACGATGCTCGTTTGAGCAGCGTTCAAAACGAACTGGCGTATGTTGCCAATGGCAATATTCCGGTGGTTTTGAGAGTCGCTTCACCCACTGGGCGAAGTGCTATTGAAGTGGACAGTTATCAGAAATCGTATCTTGAAAATATGCCGATCCCACACATCACAAACTCCGCTCCAGCAGCATCAGGGCCTTAATTACATGTTGAAAATCGACTTCGTGTCAATTTTCAACAAATCCAAAAACGCCTGAAACCCGACGTTTTTGATGATTCCATCCCTGGAATCAAGCAGCCCTTTGAAAAAATCACGGGCTATGTTAAGTCGAGATCACATAAACAAGACGTTGTGAAACGCTCAGTTGTTCCCTGGGAAGAGCAGTTGAGAAAACCTCAATTTTCTTGTTTAGCCGTGACGTTATGAAGATCACTGATTCGAGAATCACTCGGGAACGACCACGCGAAGAAGGCTCGTTATTGTTATGAAAGAACAATCACGAGAAGCAGGACCCGGATTCGACAAACAGTCTCGCGCGTCGAGTAATCAGCAGTTACAGGATTTGTTTGACAAGCTGTTTACGGAATTTCCGCTTCAGCCTGCCACAACATCGACAAGTGGACACGCTGGGTCCAGCACAGTGGCATCGGCCAGGTTGGCGACACCGGGGGGAGTCGCCGGCCGGCCATCCGGGGGGGGCGTTGTTCCTCGTCCCAAGGCGCCTAGAAGTCTACTTGAAGCCGGGCTGCCGACGAGCCTGGTGGCGGCGTTGACATTGAAGCTGCTGTATGTACATGGCCATTTGTATGGATATGACTTCGCTCGCCTGCTCCGACTTCCTTATGCTTTGCTCGATGAAACGTTGCAGTATCTGACCCAGGAAAAGCTCTTTGAGGTCACGACGGGGGAAGTGATGGGGCGTGTGACGTACCGCTTCCAGTTAACAGATCTGGGACGCCAGCGGGCACGCGAAGCGATGGATCAATCCCAATATGTTGGGCCTGCTCCTGTTTCGTTGTCAGATTATGTCGCTTATTGCCGGTTACAAAATGTGGCAGCGGTTCCCTGTACGTTGCATACGTTGAATGCGGCATTCGAGCAGATGGTGTTGCAACCCTCATTGCTGGCTGAACTGGGACCGGCTGTCTGTTCGGGCAAATCGATCTTTCTGTTTGGACCTCCAGGCAACGGGAAGACGATGATCGCCAAGGGTTTGGGGAACTATCTGAACAGGTTTGGTGGGGAAATCTTTGTGCCCTATGCCATCCATGTTTCAGGGAGCATCGTGACGATGTTTGATCCGACGATTCATCAGGTCACCGATCAGGTCGAACAAACGACGGAATCGAATTCGGTTTCCAAATCGTCGGTTGGCACTCCGAATGTCTACGAGGAATCGGACTATGACCGTCGTTGGAGACGAATTCGTCGTCCTGTGATCATGACTGGGGGAGAATTGACGCTCGAAATGTTGGAACTGCGTTACGAGTCAATTTCAAAGTTCTATCAGGCTCCGTTGCATATTAAAGCCAACGGCGGTGTTTTTTTAATTGACGATTTTGGACGTCAGCTTGTCAGCCCTAAGGAACTACTGAATCGCTGGATTTTACCACTGGAAGAACGAGTCGATTATCTCTCGTTGGCGACAGGAGAAAAGTTCGCCGTTCCGTTTGAACAGTTGATTATCTTCTCGACAAATCTTGACCCACAATCGCTGGTCGATGAGGCGTTTCTGCGGCGGATACGTCACAAGATCTCCATTCAGCCACCCAGCCGGGATGTCTTCGGGCAAATCTGGGGATTACTCTGTCGCAAGCATCAGGTGGCTGTCGAGCCTGAGGTCGTCGATTATCTGTTTGAGACGATCTATGACCAGGGGCGTATCCCTCGATCCAGTGACCCTCGCGATTTGTTAGAGATAGGAAATGCGATTTGTCGATTTAACAGTCAGGAATTTAGGGCGAGTTTGCCGATTATACAACAAGCTGCCAGTCAGTTTTTCCCGCGTCTGAACTGAGCATTTTCAATTGAGAGCACATTTTCAACGGAATGCTCCTCGATGAGCGTTAATGTCTGATGCTCTGAAACCAGTTCTTAGATGTTGCCATGGAAGGCAGAGACAATGCGATCGACTCATTTTCTGACGGTGGCTGCGCTGTTTTGTGCATGCGGTTGTTCGGCGGCCAGTAAAAACTCGACGCTCAATGTCGATCCTGAGACGAAAAAGCCATTGACGGGCTATTTGAATCAAAACAAAAATACAGACAGCAGTTACACTCCTACGGACTATTCTCAAGTTCCGCGTTCGATGAAAGATATCAAAAAGCCAGTCGAGCTTTATCTTTCGTATGCCGCCTGGGAAACAGAACTGGGGAATTTTGACAGTGCTCGTCAGTCCTACCAAAGTGCTTTGGAAAAGGATGAAGACAACCTCAGTGCCCATTTGGGGCTGGCGTCTTTGCAGGAATTAGAGGGAAATTCTGCTGAGGCTGAGAAAAGCTATCGAGAGTTGACCGTCAAGTATCCACAAGCCTATCAGACTCATCTGGCTCTTGGGACGTACTTGATTGGACATCAAAACTTCCAGGAAGCTGAACAGTCGTTGTCGGTTGCCCTGAAACTGAAAGCCAATGACAAATCCGCCAACTTCCACTATGCAGTTTGCCTGACCCAGGCTGGTCGACCAGAAGACGCGATTGCCTTTATGTCCAAAGCCGTAGGCGAGGCTGCTGCCTATTACAATATTTCGCGTTTAGTTCGAAAGCAGGGCAATGCGATCGTTGCTGATGCGTATCTGCAACGAGCCCGTCAGCTAGATCCATCGTTGGGGAAAGATGATGTGGAAATGGCGAGTTTCCAATCCCCTGCTCCGCAGATCACGCCATCTGTGTCGCAACGGCCAGTTTCAAAAGGGCCTTTGACTGTCCATCAGGTACCGATGCAAGTGGAACGACATGCGCCGCCTGTGATAGAGCATTCGCCAGCTTATCCATTAGGGATAGAAGCCAATCCATAACTGCCTGTTAAGTTTCAAAAGGCTGCTTGATCCTAAGAAGAGAATCATCAAACATGCCAGGTTTACGGGCATGTTGGGAGTGTTGAAAATCGAAAAGAAGTCGATTTTCAACTGGCTGATATGAGTTCTGTGTGGTCATTCCATCATGGGGCTTGCATATGACGAGATGTCGAATCAAATGCTTTTGTGTTGATAGACATATTCCAGATCGAGGTCGAGGTCGGTGTCGTTGTGGTCCGTGTCGCTATGATCCCAGACTGATTCGTCGGCCGGAACTCCTTCGTCGATCGCAGATTCTGGTCCGACATAAAGCTGGTAAACATGATTGCCAGCATGCAGGAAAAAGCGTTTGCACCACAGCATGTTGAGCACATTGGGCTGAGGTGATAGCAGCGTGATCTCAACGCCTTTGTCAAACCAGTCGAACAGCATGCCAAAAAATCCACTGGGGACGTATTTGACGTAGCTCATTTCAATGGCGACTTTACGCGCTCCTTTTTTGTCGATGACGACAAAGAGCATATCCCGGATCAAAGAAAGATCTGCACCGTCCCAGATTTCAATCTCACCCATATCCAAGACCATCGCACCGTGGTTTTGATAAACATCGATGCGTTCTGTGTTTTTGCGTGCAGCCATGGTAGATTCTTCCCCGTCAGCGTTTGGTCAAGGTGTGGATACTCCGAAGCTGAGATTGTGAAACGCAAAGGCTGGGCCAAAACTTCTTTGTTCAAAAGATTGTGGTCGTGTTGATGTAAAATGCCTGCTGTTATGGTGTTATGGTGTAAAGAAATTTGAACACCCTGTTTGTTATGCCAGACAGGTGTTGCAAAAAGGAGACGTTGTTATCGTTATGATGATAAAAAACAACACACTCGTGTTGTGCAATTCGAGCATTTGCAAGCAAATAAACTTGCGTCTAAAAAAATTTTGAAAGGAAACGAACACGGGTGCTGATGGTGTTGTATGTGCTCCCGATTAACAATTCTGCTCGTTGAATTGACGAATTGCCTTTTGAACGCGCATATTCTAAAAGTCAATCGTGCATGAGCGACCTGTTGAATTCCTTCTGATCCAACAGTGTAAAAAGCAATACATCGTTCAATGAGAGTTGTTTTGACCGCCAGTTTGGGGGTTCAAAACAACGACTTCGTCTGGCTGAACGTCGAGAACCTCG
>JBGSVC010000168.1:0-7213 GCA_041753175.1 Planctomycetaceae bacterium | reverse complement strand
TCAGCTTGCCATCGGCTTGATTAAAAGTCACTTCCGCTTTGTCGCGATTAATTTCTGCAACCGGACGACTTCCGGATTTGGATGTCGTCGATCCAATGAGTTGTTTATTCAGGCGCGCCATGACTCGAGGAGGTAACTGTTCCAACGAGGATTTTAATTCAGGTTCGACAGAGGCCAGAATCTGCTCACGATCCCCGCTCGACCAAGTGTCTGTAAAACGTCGAATACTAGTCAGCAATTGCATTTGCTCGGTGACTGTCTTGGTCACATACTGACTGTTCTGACGTTGCGACAGGTAAATTTCATCGATCTTCCAGTCGCCGCGTTTGGTGGTTGCTAACAACTTGCAAAGAATCCGGCGTTTGTTCTCTCCAATTTCGATTTTGACTTCTTTCTCGGTCTCAGAAAGTTCTTTCGTCTCGAGGATTTTCACTTCACCGGTTGGAATTTTTAACAGAGCCAAATCTTCCATCGATTCAGGCAATTCAAAAACGCGACCGTGAAATTCCGGTGTCATCATCGACTTCATTTCCGCAGTTTGACCTGCAGCCAATGCATTATTGAAGTCCTGCATCAAGGCCAAATCAGGGTTTCGGGCAAAACCTTTCATCGCCATCCCGGAGATGCCCTCTAGAGAGGTGCAGCCTGTCAGAAGGGTTGTGGGCGCAGCGAACAATAAGAACAAGACGATACAGCGAGCCTGCATATGCCGGCATCCTTGTCGTGGGAGGGAGAGTCGTTGGGAAGTGATTCAGACGTGAACTCAGACATGAATAAGACTTGAGGAATGGTAATCTCTCCCAATGACCTCACACCGTCAAGCAGGTTTTTTCGCTGTCAGCTCGAATGGTAGAAGTTGCATCAAAATTCTTACAACTTTGCTCAATAGAACACGATATTCGTCTGAAAGCACACCTTTACATTTCCTTCTTCATGCCAATCATTGGACTATACACAAATTGGCGAACTCACGAAAATTAACCAAACACTCATCTGCCAACAGGTCAAACATGATTGGCAAGCTTGGTCTGTGAACCTGGAAGAGATAATGATCGATCTGGCCCCACCATTCACAACTGATGCTCTGCACTGATTGTCAACTCGCCCCCTCATCCACGACGTAAAACAATCTCTTCACCATGCAAACTCTGCTTCAACATCTCACCCGGGCAATTCTCAAATCTCCGCGCACAACGCTCGGCTTGATCTTGCTCAGTGTCGTTGTCTCGCTGGTCTATACTGCGACCTATCTCACATTCAAAACTGAACGCTCCGATCTGATCGATCCTGAAGCCGTCTTTCATAGGCGCTGGCTAAAGTATACTGAAAGTTTCGGCGACGGAGCCGATCTCGTCGTCACCGTAGAAGCTGATCAACCCGAGCAGATCAAAGAACTCCTCGACCTTCTCGGCCAACGACTTGCCGATCAACCTGAATATTTTAGTCACGTCCTGTATAAAATTGATCCATCAAATTTGCGGAAAAAAGGACTTCAATACCTATCACCGCAACAACTTCAAAGCGGGTTGGAGATGCTCACTTCTCTCAAACCTGTCTTGGCAGGTCAATGGGATCAAGCTGGCATTAAACCGATTGCCGACCAACTGACATTTTATCTTCAGGGACTCAAATATCTTCCAGATGGACAATCTCGCGAATCCCGTGTCTTGGCGCAAGCCGATCAACTCGCCCAATCTCTTCTAAGTGCATTGACGACGAGCAACGATTTTCTCCCTCCCTGGCCACAAGTCGTCGAGGTCCCTCAACAGACGCGCCAAGAAGCCGACCACATCGTCTACCTTCTAAGCCGTAATGGGAAAATGGGATTCCTCAAAGCCTTTCCCGTCAAACAGGAATCTGAATTTGGAGGCGCTCTAGGAGCCATTTCACAAATTCGTCATGAACTTGCACTGTTAAAAAAACAATTCCCCCAGGCGAGGTTTGGCTTAACAGGCATCCCGGTGCTCGAAAGCGACGAAATGACTCGCTCGCAGGATGACATGCTTCTCTCTTCGGTGATCTCTTTTGTCGGCGTTGGGATTGTCCTGATCCTTGGCTTCCATGGCCTCACACATACACTTTTGTGTTTAGCCATGTTAGCGGTCGGAATGTGCTGGTCCTTCGCCTTCGCGACCGCAGCCATTGGACATCTCAACATCCTCTCGGTTTCCTTTGCAGCGATTCTGATCGGGTTGGGCATCGATTTCGCCATCCATTATCTTTCTCATTATCTGGATCTCCGACATAAAAACCTCCCTGTGAAAAAGTCTCTGATGAAGACGACCTCAACTATCGGGGCTGGCGTCATCACGGCTTCTATCACCACCTCACTGGCATTCTTATGTGCCTGTTTTACGGAATTTCTGGGCATCGCAGAACTTGGTATTATTGCCGGAGGCGGGATTATTCTGTGCATGCTTTGTTCGTTCGTCGTCAACCCAATCCTGATTTACTATGCCGACAGAAAATCAAAACCTAAACAACTTCCGACTCCATTCCAGGCACACTGGCTGCGAAATCTGACCGCAAAGATGCCTGTAACGATCGCTCTCTTTTCATTCATATCGGTCGCGATCGTTTGTTCCCAGGTCATTGATTTCAACTCGCAAGGTGATATGGCCTTCAAACTGAAATACGACCCCAACCTGCTTAATCTTCAAGCAGAAGGTCTGGATTCCGTTGACGTCCAAAAGCGTATTGATCAGGAAACCGATGAATCACTCCTCTTTGCAGTCTCCATTGCAGACTCAGCTTCCCAAGCCCGCGCCCGCGCTCAACAATTTATTGATCTCCCTGCTGTCCAACATGTCGAAGAACTCGGCAAGTATCTCCCCGAGTATGATCCTCAATCCACGCAACTTCTTGTCCAGGCATATCATTCTTATGTCACCCCGCTGCCTGAACTCCCTCCCGAGGCGATCCCCGTCGACCCCTCTGAAGTCGGGGCATCTGTCGAAAATCTTTACCACATGATCAGTACGCTTGAAAACCCTCTAGGTCAGCCAATTGTCGAGAAACTCAACCTCGTTCTCGATCACCTCGACGCCATGCCACTCCCCACACAACTGGCATTTCTCAAAGACTACCAGTATCAAATGCGCAGATCTCTCTATAAACAACTCGAAGATCTGTCAGCAGTCAGCGACCCTGAGCCTGTTACTCTCAACGACCTCCCCGCCTCGCTTGTCAGACGCTTCATTAGCCCTCAGGGTGAGTGGCTCATCCAGATTTTCCCCAAAAATGAAATTTGGGACGATCAACCACTCGCCGAATTTGTTACCGAACTGCGCACCGTTGATCCTGAAGTCACTGGCACTCCGCTGCAAAACTACGAAGCCTCAGCACAGATCCAATCCAGCTACATGCACTCGGCGATCTATGCTCTGTTGTGCATTACAGCCGTTTTATTGATTGATTTTAATCGCAACCATCGCGTATGGATGATCTTCTCATTCAGTTTTCTGGCAACATCACTGGCCTATGCCTACGCAGACTCCCAGGAGATCCACATCCATCAGGTTTTCTGGGTCATGACGATGGAGTGCTTACTGGTGTCGATTGCCCTTCTCATGGACCGGCGCGGACTCAGCCTGACTCTTCTCGCCATGATGCCGCCTGTCATTGGCATGCTCACCCTCTTCGGATGTATGGCCATTTTTACCATCAATTTCAATCCCGCCAATATGATCGTCCTGCCCCTCATTCTTGGAATCGGCGTTGATGTCGGCGTACATATCCTGCATGACTATCTCCATTACGAAGACTCCAGACTTCTTCTCCCTACGGAATCATCCTCACACGATCCTTATTACAAGACTTCAGGCAGTACGATGAATGCCATCTTCCTGACCTCAATTACGACGATGATGGGCTTCGGCAGTATGATGATTGCAGCACATCGAGGTCTTGCATCTCTGGGAATGGTCCTCACGCTGGGAGTTGGGTGTTGTCTGATCATCGGCATGATCCCTTTGCCTGCCCTCCTCAATCTCCTATCCAGACGCATGAAATTCACTTCCGACGAAAACTCGACTCAAGCCTCTGAAGACTCCGATCACAGCATCAATTCCAATCCTTCTCGAGACAACATCTCACGACTGAACACCAGACCGCTCCCCGAAAGCTGGCCAGCGGCTAATACCTATTCCAGCCATCACCCTAAAAGTTAATTCGCTTCCCAATTGGAATTTTGCTCATGAATTATCTGGCTCATGGTTGTCGTTTTCTGGATGACCCCTTTTTCCTTGCAGGTACCGCGCTTCCAGACTGGCTTTCAGTCTCAGATCGCCCCGTGCGCATGCGCACCAAAAACCTCAGTTCGCTGTTGGAAACGATCAACCACCCCACGACTCACGCCGAACTCCTCCAACTTGGCAAAGGCATTCTGCAACACCTCGATGACGATCAGATCTTTCACGATCAGTCACGCTTCATCATTCTCAGCAGTCAACTGGGCAGACTGTTCCGCGACCTCCCCGAACTCAATGATGGCTTCCGGCCAGGTTTTTTAGGGCATATCGTTACAGAACTCTTGATGGACCGCGCCCTTACGTTGCGTTACCCAGGACTTCTCGATGCTTATTATGCCCAGATCAATTGTCTCGACTCCGACCAGATCCACTCCCTTGCAACGTTGCTGGCCCCCCGACCTCCTGAACGACTCGCCTGGTTTATCCGGATCTTTCAGCAGGAACAATTCCTCTACGACTACCTTGATTATGCCAAACTACGACGACGCCTCAATCAGGTCATGCACCGCGTTAAACTTCCCGAACTCCCGCTGCAGATCATTTCTGTTCTCGAAGAAGGTTACGAACTTATTGATCATCATCTCGATGAACTCGTGCTTGGCATTGAAGACATCTCTGCTTCCCATACAACCCATCGACAACCGACCACTCCTCCGGCGTCAAAACTACCTCTCAATTGACTCAGCCAATGCCATGCAAACACGACGCGATTATGCCAGATGAATGCCACTGAAAAGCGATCTGTCTGAATCGAAGTCGCTTACATTTCGTCAACACAGATCACGCTTCTCGACTTAATTCCTGTTTGAGTTGCTCCAAAACCAGCAGCGCCTCGATGGGCGTCAAGCGATTCAATTCAACGGCGCGCAACTTGTCAATCACCGGATGAGATAGCACCGGATCAAAAAGCGATAGCTGTTTTGGAGACTGTTTCTTGTTTCGACTGGGCACTTTGGGCTTTCCCTGCGCATCGACATGTTCTTGTTCTAACGTCTGCAAGACCTCTTGCGCCCGTTTGATCACACTTGTCGGTACACCCGCCAGGCTGGCAACGTGGATCCCATAGCTTTTATCTGCTGCCCCTTCGAGAATCCGATGCAAGAAGACGACTTGTCCATCTTGTTCGTGGACAGCGACGTTCCAATTACTCGCCCGTTTGAGCGTGGTCGTCAATTCGGTCAATTCATGATAATGGGTGGCAAACAAAGTCCGACAATTGATGTGGTCATGTAAATGCTCTGTCACCGCCCAGGCCAGAGAGAGACCGTCGTAGGTACTCGTTCCGCGTCCAATTTCATCGAGAATGACCAGACTCCTGGCGGTGGCGGTATTAAGAATCCGAGCAGTTTCAGTCATCTCGACCATAAATGTCGACTGCCCTTTGCCCAGTTCGTCACTGGCACCGACACGGGCAAAAATCCGATCAACGATGCCAATGCGTGCACGCTGGGCGGGGACAAACGAACCCATCTGAGCCATAAATGCGATCAACGCCGTTTGTCGGATATAAGTACTTTTTCCCGCCATGTTCGGACCGGTAATAATCTGAATCAACCCGTGATCCCCACCGACAAGAATCTCGTTAGGCACAAACTCACCGGCTGGCAAAATCATATCTAACACAGGATGTCGCCCCTGTTCAACATCCATCAGAATTTCCGTGGTCATCTCCGGTCGGCAATAATCTCGCGACTCCGCCAATTCTGCCAATCCAGCCAAGACATCCACAACCGCCATCACTTCTGCCGACCGTTGTAACTGACCACAATAAGGAAGTAACTCCTGTTTCAACTCTTCATACAATTGCTGCTCGAGCGCATGTGCCTGCTCATCGGCTCTTAAGACTTTCTCTTCATACTCTTTAAGCTGAGGCGTGATGTAACGTTCCTGATTTTTCAGGGTTTGCTTGCGTGTGTAGTCGGCTGGGATTTTATTTTGATGAGCCGCGGTTACTTCCAGGTAGTAACCAAACACCTTATTGAATCCGACCTTTAGGTTCGGGATACCTGTACGCTCAGACTCTTCTGCCTGATATTTGGCGATCCATTGTTTTCCGCCGGTCGAAAGATCACGGAACTCATCGAGCTGAGCGTGAAATCCTGATCGGATGACGCCCCCTTCATTGACCAACAGCGGTGGATCATCCTGAAGTGTTTTTAAGATTCTCTCGTGGGCCTGCTGGCATAATTGCAGTTCACGTTCTTGACTGGCTATCAGGCGATTTTCAAATCGCTCAAGCTGCTTTTTCAGTTCCGGCAAGACCGCCAACGTGCGCGACAATGAAATCAGATCTTTGGGCGAACATCGTCCTGTGGCCAGACGCGCTGTTAAGCGTTGCAAATCATAGGTTTGATCTAACAGATCGCGCAGTCGCTCACGCCCTGCACGATCTTGGCGGAACTCTCCGACGGCTTCATGACGGGCCTGGATTTCGCTGATTTCAACGAGTGGATGATCGACCCAGTCAGCAAGTTTTCGGGCTCCCATCGGCGTGACGGTTTGATCCAGAACCTCTATCAATGCTCCCTGTCTGGCTCCTTCTCTCATCGTGCGTGTCAATTCCAGACTGCGTCTGGTCGCATCGTCTATCAAGACAGAATGTCCCTGTTCAAAAAGTCGTAGATTCAGAATATGTCCGAGAGCGGCCCTCTGCATCTCCTGGACATACAACAGCAACACCCCTGCCGCTGACAGGCTGATGCAGTCACCTTCGAATCCAAAGCCTTCCAGCGATCTGACCTGAAAATGTTTTTCCAATGTTTGTCGTCCGAATTCCTGACGAAATTCCCAGACAGGACGATAACTGACTGAAAACTTGAGTGAGGCTTCGGCATCACGCAACCATCCCATCCGGGAATAGCCTTCGTCGTCGACATGACGCAACTCATCTGGCAGCACAAGTTCAGAAGGACGAATACGCGAAAGCTCATCAGCCAACAGGGCTGACGTCAACCTCATGCACC